>JAOUEU010000202.1 GCA_029858555.1 Candidatus Zixiibacteriota bacterium | reverse complement strand
GCCGGCCCGAACATATTCGGTGGCCGTTACATGCATAGCGCCCAGGCCCGCATACGTAGTATAATATTCACCGTCATGATTGATTATAATGAAATTACCGTAACCGCGCAATTTCCCCACATAGGCAATCTCGCCCGAGGCCGCCGCCGTCACCTGTCGACCGGCCTTGCCCTTTATGGTTATGCCCGGTGAAAACGACTTCAGGTTCGTCACATCGTCAATCCGGCTGCCGAACGGTACGACGATCGTCCCTCGATATGGCGCCGGGAGCTGGCCCTGCATGGCTGCAAACACGGACGGCGCCGCACTACCCACTTCATCCGCCCGTTTCTGCCAGCGCTCCTGTTCCAGACGCGCTATGATCATCTCCATCTCCCGCGCGGCCTGCTCCAGCGTCAGGATCCGGTCCGACTCGGCCGCCTTCTTTTGCCGTATTTTCTCAAGGTCCTTCTCGCGATTGCGCTTTTTGGTGTTCTCCAGGGCGGTGGATGTTTCCTTATCCTTTTTCAACCTGGATATCTTCTTCTTTTCACCGGCCAGCTGGTCCATTCGCCCGGTGGCATCGCTCAGAATACTCACCGCTTGAGCCACGTTGCCGGATTCAAAACCGGCCAGCGCCGACAGGTAGACGATCTGGCGATTCAGCTCCAGTTCCACGTTGGGACGGTCCAGCCCGGGGTCGGCGACCTTGTGCGTCGCGACGTAAAATTGACGAATATTCCCCAGGTAACGGCGTCGGGTGTGATCCAGCAAATCCTGCCTTGACGTCAGGTCTGTCTCGGCTTTGCTGATATCGCTCTTCAACTGGTCCATCTCGGCGTTGAGCCGGCGGATGACCTTGCGGTTGGACGATATTCTCTGGTCGTACTCGCCTATCCGCTTCTGAACGGCGACCTCGGCGCTCTTCAGCGAATCCAGCTGCTGCCGGCTCTGGACGACCTCCTGCTGGATCTGTTCCAGCTCCTTTCGCTGGTCGAGAATCTTGTCGCCCTCGTCGGCGCTCGCGGACGCGGCCAGGCATATCCCGGCCGTCAGTATTATTTTCACCAGCTCTGCCCGTATCATCTCAACGCAACAGCTTTCTTATCCCCAGGTAACCGCTTATCACTCCCAGACCGGCGGCGGCGGCGCAGAAAATTACTATTTCATCAGTCATCGGAAAAACGACTTCAAACTGCGTAAAGGCGATTTTCCCTCTCATATAAAACAGCAGCAGCCACCCGGCCACCGCTGACAAGCCGCTGATCAATAGGCCTTCCAGAAGGAAAGGCAACGCCAGAAACAACCTGCCGGCCCCGGAAAGCCGCATCTGGAGAAAACCCACCGCCCGCGTCCGCGTCATCAATCGGATGTTGTTCGTCGAACTGATCAGCGCCGACAGCAGAATCAAGGCCCCCAGCACCAGACCGATATTCAGCACGATTGCCCTGGTGGTCTCGGCCTTGTTGAGCCAGCGGCTGCTGTAGTAGACATTCGCAATTCCCGGCATCGCCGCCAGTTTCTTCTCAACCTCGGCCAGCTTCGCACTCGTCAGGTAATCCGATGAAAAGGACAGCACGAACGACCGCGGCAACGGGTTGAGCGAATCGTAGCCAACCAGCAGATCCGACCCTACCAGACGGCTCAACTCCTCCCGGGCGCTTTCCTTTGAAACGTAACCGGAGAACAACACGCCGTCGATAAGGTCGATATCATTCTTCATCAGCGGTATCGTCGAGTCGGGCACAGCCTCATCTACAAATGCCTCCATTCTCATGCCCGACAGCAATTCCGCGTAAAATCGGTCCGACGTTTTGGCCGCCGCCCAGTAAACGTCGAAAAGCAAAAGCAGCAGCGCCAGGGACAAGAAGGAACTTAACGCCGTCCCGAAATTACGGTACAAGCTGCGGCCCAACTCACGCAGGAGATGAGCAATCCTCGTCACAACAGCACCCCGTTGTCGATGCGGTAATTAGTTGTGTTGGGCAACTCCTGCGGCGGCGGCTCCGAGGCCAGGATAATCATCGAACGACCGGAAAGGGATACCTTGACAAGATAGCTCAGCACCCTCGCAAAAGTGTTTTGATCCAGACCCGCCAAAGGCTCGTCTATGATGATAAGCGGCTGGTTCGCAATTGAGGCGCGGGCAAACTGCACCAGTGTGTTCTCCACCCGCGTCAAGCCGTCCGGATATTCCCCCGCCTGTTTCAACAGGGAGAACTCCGTCAACATCCTCAGAAGCCGCTCCTTGATAACCTTCTTGCGCTCGGCCGCTATCACCAGCGGAAAAGTAATGTTTTCGGCTACGGTAAATGACGGCACCAGCGAGAAGATGCCGCCGACACCGCCGATTCTTTTTCGCACCCGCCGAACCGTCCGCCCGCGTCCAGCCCTGACCAGCTCCCCGAACAGCTCCACCGACCCGCTGGTGGGACGGCGCAACCCGACCAGCATCTCCACCAGGCTCGATTTACCGGAACCGGCACCGCCCACAATTACGGCCGAACGGCTGGATTCAAGCTTGAAATTCAAGTCGCGGAAAACCTGGCTGCCCCGGTCGGACTTCAGATAGATATTGCTCAGTTCAACTACGGCACCTTGTGACATATACATCTCGCTGACGTATCTGCATGCCCTGGTTGACTTTTGGCGCGCAGACACATATTATGGCAAAGACCTTTTGAACTTATACCGATGGAAATAGTAAAAACTTAAAACAACATTTACAATTTAAAAACCAGTATGAAACATTCCCTGCTTTGCCTGCTCCTCCTGTCATTGGTTGTTCCGGCGCTCCACGCCCAGGAATGGCAGCGTGTAAAAATCCCCGCCCAGGACAATCTCACCGGCATTTCCTTTATCAGCCCCGACACCGGCCTCGTGGTTACCGGAACCGGCCGATATATGCACACCGTCGACGGGGGCAAAAACTGGCGCCGTTTCCGCATCGAGGAAGGCGCCCCTTTTGAAGACGTCTTCTACCTTAACAGCCAGTACGCCTATATTTGCGGCCGCAACGGCAAACTCCTCCGCTCCATCGACTCCCTTCAGAGCTGGCAGCACAAAACCCTTCCCGACACCCTCCCCTGGCTTATGGATATTGAGATGTTCGATAATAAGCACGGCCTGGTTATCGGCATGAGCCGCCACACCGAGCGCCCCCTTCAGGGCTTTGCCTTACGTACCGTCGACGGTGGAATCTCCTGGCAGGAAGTGGCACCGATGGGCGCCGGATACGCCGAGATTGCCTATGAGAAAGGCGGGCCCGTCATCATCCTTGCTTTCGGCCGACTGATTATCTCGGACGACAAGGGGGCGACCTGGCGGACCGTAACGACTTTTGAGGGCGAGGCCTGCCGCGCTATATCCATGCACGGCGATGCCGGTATTATGGCCGGCCCCGGCGGCATCTGCGCCTATACCCGGGACGCGGGCAAAACCTGGCAGATAGTGAGAAGCGATGCCCAGCGGGTGTTTATCGCCGTTCAGATGATAGATGATCAGGTGGCCTATGTGGGCGGCGCCAACGGCATCGTCATGCGCACCGCTGACGGCGGCCAGACCTGGCAGGACGAAGACTTCCCCGCGCCGATCGATATCTTCGACTTTGAGCTTGTCGGCGACCGCCTGTATGCCGTCGGCTCGATGGGGGGCATGCTTTACAAGAAGGTCAGGTAGCCACCTGACCGCGGACCTGACGGCGGCTTCACCCGCCGCCGAACTCACTTCGATTTCAGACCACTTTCCGCAGGCGGGGTGTCGTTCGCCGGCGGCTCAGTCCTTCATCGAGGCCAGGAATTTCTGGTTGCTCTTGGTCTTTTTCAGCCGGTCAATCAGAAACTCCATGGCTTCGATCGGGTTCATCTCGGCCAGGAATTTCCGCAAAATCCATATCTTCGTCAGGGTCTCCTCGCTCTGCAATAGCTCTTCCTTACGCGTCGATGAACGGTTGATATCCATGGCCGGGAAGATGCGGCGATCGGCCAGCCGCCGATCCAGAACGAGTTCCATGTTGCCGGTGCCCTTAAACTCCTCGAAAATCACCTCGTCCATGCGCGAGCCGGTCTCGATAAGAGCCGTGGCGATGATGGACAGGGAACCGCCTTCTTCGATGTTTCTGGCCGCTCCAAAAAACCGCTTCGGTTTGTGCAGGGCATTGGAATCGACGCCGCCGGAAAGTATCTTACCCGAATGCGGTACCACCGCGTTGTGGGCGCGCGCCAACCGCGTCACCGAATCCAGAAGAATGACCACGTCGTGACCATGTTCGGTCAACCGCTTGGCCTTCTCCAGCACCATCTTGGCCACCTGGACGTGCCGTTCGGCCGGTTCGTCGAAAGTCGATGAAACCACCTCGCCCTTCACCGAGCGGCGCATGTCCGTCACTTCCTCCGGCCGTTCGTCGATGAGAAGCACAATCAGCTTGACATCGGGATGATTGGTCGTGATCGATTGCGCTATCTTCTGGAGAATGATCGTCTTACCGGCCTTCGGCGGCGAGGTTATCAGCGCCCGCTGACCCTTCCCGATGGGGCACATCAGGTCGATGATGCGTGTCGTCAGCTCTTCCGGATTGGTCTCCATCTCGAACGGCTCCTCGGGGTACAGCGGCGTCAGGTTGTCAAACAGCGGCTTCTGCTTGGCCACCTCCGGATCATCGTAATTCACCGCCTCGATTTTCAGAAGGGCAAAATAACGCTCGTTGTCCTTGGGAGGGCGCACCTGCCCTGAGATGATATCGCCCGTCCGCAGGTCAAAACGCTTGATTTGCGATGGCGAAACGTATATGTCGTCCTGCCCCGGAAGGTAATTGTAGTCGGGCGACCGCAAAAACCCGTAGCCCTCGTCCAGAATCTCCAGTACGCCCTCGGCCAGAATAACTCCGTCCGAAGTTGACTGCGATTCCATTATCTTGTAAATCAACTCCGACTTGCGCAGTCCCGATACACCGGGAATGTCCCGCTCCTCGGCAATCTTCAACAACTCCGCAATCGTCTTCGATTTAAGTTCTGCAATCTCCATAGCATCTGCCTATCGTTGTATTGTTATCTCAATCGTTTATCTCGGTTTTTCTTGACCCTCAGGCATCCGTTAACTCTTCGGTGCCGGCATCGCCCCAGAGCTTCTCCAGCGCAAAGAACCGGCGGGTCGATTCCCGAAACACATGTACCACAACATCGATATAATCCAGCAGTATCCAGTTTCCCTCCGCATAACCTTCCATGTGGGTCGGCTTTTGCCCCACCCTGTGCAGACCCTCGTCAATCGCATCCGCAATAGCCTTGACATGAACGTCTGCTTCCCCCGAGGCGATTACAAAATAATCGCACACCGGAGATATAGATTTGAGATCCAGGATTTTTACGTCGAAACCTTTTTTGGATAGCGCCAAACGCCCTGCCGTTCGGGCTATATCGAGTGCGGACAATTCTTTCAAAATTCCCTGTCGGTTCTCCTATATTGACGCCACCTGCGGCTTGAGTATCCTGTAATCCCGGCCTACCACGAGGGTTGCCGATATCTGCCGATAATTGTTTTCCAGCGGCTGGTATACGACATCCGACGCCTTCAGGCCAATCTTCCCCGCAAGAAGCGTCGCGGCCGTTTTGTCCGCCTCGCGCGAGATCAAAAACGATCTCTCCACCGGCCTGATATCGAAGTCGTCCACACCGACTATTCTTATTTCCACATCCCCGTCAGAAACGCTCTTCAAAAGCGCCGCAATACCGGCCGCCGCGCCGGGTGCCTGGCTGCTGTCCAATATCTGCAACCGCACCATATGGGCCGGCGCCGCAACCGTCCGGCTCACCCCGCCGAACATTTTCACCACCGTCGTTCCGGCCAGCACCACCACCACTGCAAAAACCGCCGCCACCAGGTATTCGGCATAACGCCAGGCGCTGGATTTTCGCTCGGCTTTGGAGGGGTAACGCGTCTTCCGGCGGTTGTGGAAGTATTGGAACATGTGAAAAATTGTTCGGGCAGGCACTGC
>JAOUEU010000015.1 GCA_029858555.1 Candidatus Zixiibacteriota bacterium | reverse complement strand
ATGCTGTCCCGGCGGCGGCTACGGTAACGGCCACCGACAACTGCGATCCCGGCCCGGTGGTGACGTTCAGCGAGACGGAGACTGCGGGCGCCTGTGCCCAGGAGAAGACGATAACACGCAAGTGGGTCGCCACCGATGCCTGCGGCAATGCCGATTCGTGCCTGCAGGTAATCACGGTTGAAGACAACACCCCGCCGGAGATAACATGCCCGGACGCGGTGTCGGTCCAGTGCATAACGGACGTTCCGGTTCCGAATATAAGTCTGGTGACGGCCACCGATAATTGTGATCCCGGTCCGGTGGTGGTTTTTGTCAGTGATGTTTCCGACAACGAGAGTTGTCCGGAGACGATAACGAGAACCTATATGGCCACGGATGCCTGCGGCAACTGGGCGACGTGCACGCAGACGATAACAGTTGATGACACGACGCCGCCTTCGATTACTTGTCCCGACGCGATCAGCGTACAGTGTCCGACGGACGTGCCGGCCCCGAATATAGGATTGGTGACGACCGCCGATAATTGTGATCCCAGTCCGGTGGTGACACATGTGAGTGATGTTTCCGACAACGAGAGTTGTCCGGAGACGATAACGAGAACCTATATGGCCACGGATGCCTGTGGCAACTGGGCGACGTGCACGCAGACGATAACGGTTGATGACACGACGCCGCCTTCGATTACCTGTCCCGGTCCGGTGACGGTGGAGTGTTTTGCGGACGTGCCGTCTCCCGATGTCGGATCATGCAGTGCCACGGATAACTGCGCTCCCAGCCCGGTGATAACCTGGGTGAGCGATAACCAGAGCGGCCCGACCCAGCCGATAACGATAATCCGCACCTACCGCGCGACGGATGCCTGCGGCAACATTGATGAATGCACTCAGACGATCACGGTTAATGATGTGACAGACCCCGTTTTGACCGGCTGCCCCGCTGATGTCACTATTAGCTGTGAGGATCCCATTCCGTCCCCGGCCAACGTAACCGCCACCGACAACTGCGACGGCAGTCTCTCTGTCACCATGAACGAGGTGGAGACGCCGGGCGGTTGTCCCCAGGAGAAGACTATCACGCGGACATGGACGGCCGTGGACGGTGTCGGCAATTCGGCCTCCTGCATGCAGGTTATTACCATTATCGACAACGCGGCCCCGACGCTGGTGGGCTGCCCGACCGACGTTACGGTTGAGTGCGATGCTGTCCCGGCGGCGGCTACGGTAACGGCCACCGACAACTGCGATCCCGGCCCGGTGGTGACGTTCAGCGAGACGGAGACTGCGGGCGCCTGTGCCCAGGAGAAGACGATAACGCGCAAGTGGGTCGCCACCGATGCCTGCGGCAATGCCGATTCGTGCCTGCAGGTGATCACAGTTGAAGACAACACCCCGCCGGTACTTGTGGGCTGTCCCGCTAACGAGACAATAAGCTGTAATGACCCGCTGCCATCGCCACCCAGTGTGACAGCCACTGACAACTGCGATCCTAGCCCGGTGGTAGCCTTCAGCGAAACAGAGACCCCGGGTACCTGTCCTCAGGAGAAGACGATAACGCGGAAGTGGGTCGCCACCGATGCCTGCAGTAATTCCTCTGAATGTACTCAGATTATTACAATTGTGGATAACACCGACCCGGTGTGCTCGGTGCCGGACGATGCTACCATTACGCTTTGTGCTCCCGAGCAAATATGCCTGCCGGTCGGATGTACCGATAACTGTGATTCTTATCCGACGATGTCGGTGGTTTCCGGCCCCGGTCAGATAAGCGACGGACAATGGTGCTACACGCCGTCCACGGGCACCGAATCTTTCACTGTGACTGTCCGCTGCGAGGATGCCTGCGGCAATTTCTGTGAAGACGCCTTTAACGTAACGTTAGTAGTAAATTCGCCGCCGGTCGCTACGTGCCCGGGCAATATCAGTATGGTTCTCTGCGATCTGGAGCCAGTCTGTATTCCAGGCTTCGAATGCAGTGATGTTGACGGCAACCTGGCGTCCTGCGATGTAAACGTCGGCACCCTGCAGGGCAATGAGGTGTGCTTCACGCCGGTTGAAGGCGTTAATACCATCGAACTGACGGCCGAGGATGACTGCGGCCTGACCGACGTCTGCCAGACCACCATCACTGTCACCGTCAACGATCCACCGATCTGCGGCCCCATCGACGATATCAACCTCATCGCGTGCGAGCCGCAGCAGATCTGTGCCGATATAACCGTGTCCGACCCGGACGGCAATTTTGATTACTGCCACGTAATCGCCGGTCCGGGTGATATCAGTGACGGTCAGTGGTGTTACACCACCGGCACCCAAGATGAGTCTTTCAATGTTACTATTGAGTGTGTCGATCTCTGCGGCGCCACCTGCCAGCAGACTTTCTCCGTGAGTGTCGATGTGAATCAGCCGCCGGTGGTTACTTGTCCCGACGACGCCGAGATACCTTACGGTCAGACATTCACGGCCCAGGCAACAGTAAATGATCCCGACGAGGGCCAGGTAGTGACCTTCTCGCTGGGCACCGGTTCGATCGGGACAATTAATCCTAATACCGGCTACTACGAGGTTTTCGCTGCTTTCGAAGATGTCTGTGACGGTGACGTCATGGTTATCGCCACGGATGAGTGCGCTGTTGCCGACACCTGTTCGTTCCACATCTGTGTTTACAACGAACCGCCGGTGATTGACTGTCCTAACGACACGGTTATTCTATGGGGCGAGGATCTTACCGGAACCGTCACCGCCTATGACCCTGACGCCAGTCCCGGAGGTCTCCTGTTCAGTCTCGTGGACTTTGACGGCCCGGGGAACTTCGTGGTCCACCCGAACGGCAGCTTCCAATGGAATACCGATCCGACCGGAGAGTACACCGGTACCTTCACCGCCTGCATCGCTGTGAAGGATGCCGCGCCGGTGTGTGACCCGTGCTCGCCGGCGAATGCCGACACTTGCTGCTTTGAGATCAACGTTCGCGCTTACCAGCTCACGATCAGCAAGGTTCACGGCGCCATTCAGGGCAGAGACACGACCGTCACCATCTGGACCGTGATAAGCGATGAGATAGGCGGATTTAACCTGCTCCTCGCCTACGACGCCACGGCGCTCAACCCCACGTCAATCCAGGAAGGACAGTTTATCAAGGACTGCGGCTGGGAGTACTTCACCTATCGCTTCGGCGCCGATGGAAACTGCGGCAGCGCCTGTCCGTCAGGCCTGTTGCGGATAGTCGCCATTGCCGAGACCAACAATGGCGATAACCACCCGTCCTGCTTCGGTCCGCCCGATACTGACGAATACGAACTGGTGAAGATCAAGTTCCTGGTCACCAATGACCGGACGTTTGAATGCCAGTACGTGCCCATCCGCTTTATATGGTTCGAATGCGGCGACAACTCTTTTTCGGATGTAACCGGCGATACGCTGATGATATCCCGTAATATATATGAGTACTCCTGGGATGCCGAGTACGCCGAGTGGATCAACATCGCCGATTATAACGATCCGTACGCCTACCCGACCTATCGGGGAGCCCAGGATGCTGACTGCTTCGTTGGAAATGAAGAGAAGGTACCGTTCCGCTGGATCGATTTCCGCAACGGCGGCGTTGATATCGCCTGTGCCGACTCGATTGATGCGCGCGGCGATATTAACCTCAACGAGATTCCTTACGAGGTGGCCGATGCGGTGCTCTTCGCCAACTACTTCGTGTATGGCTTAAGCGTGTTTACCATAAATCCTGATGGCCAGATCGCCGCCACTGATGTCAATGCCGACGGCCTGACACTGTCGGTGGCCGATCTCGTGTACACTATCCGGGTGGTCGTCGGTGATGCCCTCCCATATCCTAAGGTCAATCCCGTCAAAGTCAACTTCTTCAATGACGGTGGCGTGCTCTCTGTTGACGATCGCATGGGCGCTGCCTACGTGGTAGTCAGCGGCCGCGCCGAACCGGCTCTGCTGGTTGACAATATGGACATGAAGTTTGACTACGATGGACAGAACACTCGCATCCTCGTCTATCGCGTGGAAAGGGATGCGGCCTTCGAGGGTCCGTTCCTCCGGGTAGAAGGCACCGTGCTGACCGTCGAGATGGCCCTCTACGATGGTACGCCGGTGACAACCAAACCGGTTCCGACGGATTATGCCTTGTACCAGAACTATCCCAACCCGTTCAATCCGACCACTACCTTCAGCTTCAACCTGCCTGCGGCCTGCGACTACGCCCTGACCATATTCAACGTGGCAGGGCAGAAGCTGGCCGAGTATACCGGTCATGGCGAAGCCGGTGTAACGACTATCGAGTGGGATGCCGGGAGCGACCAGGCATCCGGTGTGTATTTCTATAGATTAACTGCAGGCAATTTCAGCGCCACAAGGAAGATGATATTGCTGAAATAGCATGTCGCACACTTCTTATAAGGGACAGGCTCCTGGCGCCTGTCCCTTTTATTATATGCGGCGGTGGTATGACTGGATGCGCAACCTGCAGGTACGCGGCTGAATCTCAGGTCTGAAGCTCAGCGGCTGCTGCTTAGTCGTGCGGGAGAGCGGAGGATCTCATACTTATTCGCTCATCGACAAGCACCTGAAAACCTGCTGACCGGTGCCGTCACGCATCGGTATCGGGGCTTCCATGATAGAACGAATCTCGGCCGGTGAAATTAATTCCGGGTCGTAAGTGAAAACCGCTTTGTGCTCGGTGGCAAAAGTTTCTATGCCGATTATCCCCGGAACTCCATCATAGAGAGTAGTAAAGAAGTAGGCAGTGCCTTTGCATTTCACGCCTTCCACGATACATTCCAGCCGGGCCCCTTCGCGCTGATCGTGGAAATTAACCGATGTTGACGGCTGCGTAAAGGCGTTGCGCAACAGGAATCCGCCCACGAGGGAGAGGATGACCAGCAACGGTATGGTATATTTGGGGATGTTCATAGCTTAACCTATAATGTTATTTTAACCTTCAGCGCGTCCGACTCCTGGCACGCATCCACGCATTCCAGGCAATTCGTGCAGTCGCGGTGACGGACTTTCAAAACGGACTGCACGGGTATTTCATGAGGGCAGGCCAGGCTGCAACTCCCGCAGGCCGTGCACTTCTCGCTGTTGCGCGTGACTTTGATAAACCCCAGCCTGCTGAGCGGATCGAACACCGCGCCCAGCGGGCACAGATACCGGCAGAAAAACATCGGCACCAAAAGCGCCCCGAGCGCCAGCACGGCCAGAATCCCGTACGACACCCAGCCCAGCGTTCCGTGACCAAGGCCGGAAAAGATGACGTAGAACGGGTCATAACCACGCAGTATCAACTCGCCGGTCTTGAAAGTGAACACCAGAGCCAGAATCAGAACGACATATCGCAGCAGTTTCAGATACAAGTTGAGGCGCGGGTTTATTTGAGGTCGCGACGACCAGACCTTGCCCCCCAGGCGGCCCGACAGCTCACCCAGAAACCCTATGGGGCAAGCCCAGCCGCAAAACGATTTTTTCGATACCAAAACCAGTACCAGCAGTGCCAGCAGCAGGGAGAGGTTCAACGGTCCCAGGGCGCAACTGAACTCGCCGACTGTCGCCAGCTCCCACAGACTCTCCATCCCGCCAAACGGGCAGAATGCTTCAAAGGAACAGCTGCTATAGCCCAGGGCCAGGTACACCACCAGACCCAGGATGATCACCAGCATGGCGTAGCGGAGATACCTGGTTTTCAATCGAGAAAGTTCCTTTCTATACGCCTCCCGAGTTACTCATGCGGATTCTGGTGCCGGAGGCCGGACTCGAACCGGCATGATGTTGCCACCGGGGGATTTTGAGTCCCCTGCGTCTACCAGTTTCACCACTCCGGCAACCGTGTTCCGTAATCGACCGAAAGCTAATCTGCCCTTGCGCTTGTGTCAAGTGCTAAGCGATCCTGGACAAGAGCGGGGCTAATCACCTTAGAAATGCACTCGCTCGTCGGCCGTGTCCTCGGGTAGGTAATCGTTCTGTTTAAGGTTATCCGAGATGTAGAGCCCCTTTGAGGGATGCAGCCGGCACGTAGTCGTGGGCTGATTGTCGACCGTGAATATCTCGTTGCGAACGTTGACACAGCGGTCGGTGGCAATCTCCCCGGACTCCAGGCAAACGTCGAGATGGACGATACCGTCGGGTTCCTCGAAACCGGCCACCGGCAGGGAATCGTGGGCGGCAATCATGAATTCCGTCCAGGGGGGCACGCCGTTCTTGGCCCCGTCCTGGTTTTTGCCCAGCGAAGTCTTGTCTTCAAAAGCCACCCAGCAGCCAGCCGTTATCTGCGGCGTATACCCCACGAACCAGTTCTCGGTAAAATTGTCGGTGGTGCCGGTCTTGCCCCCGGCCGGGCGCGTGAAGCCCATCCATCGAGCCCGCTGGCCCGTCCCGCCGTCGACCACGGACCGCATCATATCCACCATGATATAAGCGGTTTGGGCCGATAGGACCTCCTCTTTCTGGATTGCGCTGTTGTCCTCGAGGACGCGCCCGTAACGATCGATTATCTTGTGAATCATGCGGTAGGGTATGTGAATGCCCTTGTTGGGAAATACCGAAAAGGCTGACACCATCTCGATGAGCTTTATCTCACCGACGCCGATGGCCAGCGAAGACACCGCCGGCAGGGGTGTCGTGATACCCATCCGCTGGGCATAGAAGATAGCCTGCTGCGGGTTGATCTTCAGGAGGAGGCGAATGGCCACCAGGTTGCGGGACATCCGCAAGCCATCCCGCAGTGTTACCGGTCCTTTGAACTGGTCATCGAAATTATGCGGGCGCCATTGAGGCGCGCCGGGAATGTCCAGGACTATGGGATTGTCATCGATTATATCGGTGGTTCGAAAACCGTTGTCGATGGCGGCCGTATATACAAAGGGCTTGAAGCACGAACCCGGCTGACGCGGCGACTGCACCGCCCGGTTGAATTCGGACTCCTCAAAGGAACGTCCGCCGACCATGGCCAGCACGTCACCATTGGCGTTATCCAGCGCCACAAACGCCCCCTGAACCTTCTTAAATACTCTGATGGAATCCCCAAACTCATCCACGGTGTCGGGGAGAATCTCCGTATAGTAAGGGTTATCCAGACTGTAGAGACGTTCTGTTCTGGCACGCAGTGAGTCGATCTTTTTGTAGAGAGCTTTCTCAGCGGCCTGCTGCAGACCGACGTCCAGAGAAGTGAATACTTTCAGGCCGCCGGAGTAAAGCGTGTTCTCACCGTACTTGCTATAGATGTATTGCCGCAGCGTCTCCGTAAAGTAAGGGGCAATACCGATTTCTTCTTCGGGCGACGACAGTTTTATCGGCTCATTCCTGAGCGAATCGTACACCTCGCGCGTTAAGCCCCCGTGATTATAATAAGAATAGAGCACGCGATTTCGAGCCGCCAGGGCCTTGTCGGGATTGTTGAAAGGGGAGTTAATGTTCGGCCCCTTGAGCACCCCGACCAGTGTGGCGCAATTGTTCAGATCCAACTCCGGAACCGTCTTGGAATAAAATAGCTGGGCCGCCGCGGCAATCCCGTAGGCGCCACGACTGAAATAGTACTGGTTGAGATACATCTCGATGATCTCTTCCTTGGAATAGGTGCGCTCCAGCTTGATAGCGGTCAGGGCCTCCTTGAGCTTGCGCTCATAAGTCTTTTCGCGATTCAAAAACAGCATCCGCGACAACTGCTGAGTGATAGTCGACGCGCCCGCCTGTATCTCCCAGTTCAGCAGGTTGCTGACGGCCACGATGGCCACGCGCCTGATGTTCATTCCCCAGTGATCGAAAAATTCCCGGTCCTCCGAGGCCAGCAGCATGCCCACCATGTGGGACGGAATGTCCCGAAACGGAGTCAGGACGCGATTCTGGGTGTAGAATTCCTTAAGAAGAATGCCGTTACGGTCATATATTTTGGTCTTGAGGCTGGGTTCGATGTTGTGCAGTTGTTCAAACGAAGGCAGCTCGGACTGGTAGACCCGGTAGGTTTTGTAACTGACCAGGAACACGAGGACCAGACACAGTGCGACCAGCACTATAATGGAATTCCTCATGCGGGAATTAACGCGCTTAAACCTGCTGGTTACCACTGCCATACACCTTAATTCTCCCATAAAAAGCCGGTTAAGTCAATAAAAAACAGGGTGGCCTGCGCTGGCCGGCTTTTTATCCTTTCCTTCTGCAGACGTATACTATATTATCGGAAAGCACCTTGTTCAATCTTCGATTGTTATATGCCGATAGCTCAAAAAGGTTGCTCTGGAAGGAGAAGAGATTGAAAACAGATTTGGGCCCGTCTGAGCAGAAAGAATTCGAACACCAATGGCAGATAATCTGTCGTGGCGCGGTCGAAATGTTGCCCGAAGGCGAATTCGAGGAACGCGTCAAGAGGTCCATAGCTGAGAACAAACCGTTGCGGGTAAAACAGGGTTTCGACCCGACGGCGCCGGATATTCACCTGGGTCACACTATCGGCATACGCAAACTGCGGCAGTTCCAGAGCCTGGGTCATAAAATAGTCCTTATCGTTGGCGACTATACCGCCATGGTCGGAGATCCTTCCGAGCGATCAGCAACCCGTCCCCGCCTGTCCTACGACGAGATAATGCAGAATGCCGAGACTTACCAGAAGCAGTTCTTCAAGATACTGGACAAGTCCAAGACAGAAGTGCACTTCAACGGTGAATGGTTCAAAAGTATGACCTTTGCCGAAATAATGGAACTGGCCACCAAGTTTACCGTAGCCCGCCTTCTGGAAAGGGAGGATTTCTCAACGCGGATAAAAAACGGCATACCGATCTCCATCCACGAGTTGTTTTATCCGCTCATGCAGGGGTACGACTCGGTCGCCATAAGGGCCGACGTGGAAATCGGGGCCACCGAACAGACCTTTAACCTGCTGGCCGGGCGCACTATCCAGACGGCCTACGGCGTCGATCCCCAGGTCGTGCTGACCATGCCCATCCTGGTTGGAATAGACGGTGAGAAAAGAATGTCGAAATCCCTCGGCAATTATATCGGTATAGACGAACCGCCGCGCGAGATATTCGGTAAGGTCATGTCTATCCCCGACAACCTGATCTACGAGTACTTTGAACTGGCTACCGATGCCACTGTCGCCGAGACCGAGAAGATCAAGCAAAAGCTCGCGCAGCCCGATGTTAACCCTATGGACATAAAAAAGGAGTTGGGGGAGACCCTGGTCGACATGTATCATCCGGAGGGGTCCGGCCGGGAAGCCCGGGAGGAATTCGAACGGGTTTTCTCTCAAAAACAGCTACCGGATGAGATCGAGCGGATTTCCGTGGCAGAATTGCAACATAAAGGAGTGGACGATATCACCAAAATCTACTTGGTGCATTTGATATCCAAAACCGGCCTGGCGAAATCGAACGGCGAGGCCCGGAAACTGATTCAGGCGGGAGCAGTCACGCTGGACGGCAACCGGGTGACGGATGCCGACTTCGAATTTGACCTCGGTGACATGGCTCGCGGCCGACGGGAGGGAATCGTCCTCAGGGTCGGCAAGAGACGCTTTTTGAGGCTGGTCGCCGATTGAGCGCAAACTATTTCGACTTTCATCTGTTAAAATGACAGAGCCGGCCCCGCTTGAAACCGCCGGAAAGATAATGAAGAAAACGCCTGTTACCATAATTATTCTGGCCTTGCTGACTCTGGGCTGCGCCGGCTCCACGGTGCGCCGCCAGACAGCCGAGGTAAAGCCTGCCAACGCGGAAATAAAGACATACGCAGTTTCGCGGCCGCAATCAAAGAAGAGCAGAATAAACACCCGTGCCCTGGAACATTTCGTGAACGGCGTGTTTTTTGAGCAGGTGGGTGACCTGCCCGCGGCAGCCGCCAGCTACAAGAACGCCCTGCAGATTTATCCCGATTCCTATGAAATACGGTACTCGATGGCCATGGTCTACTACATGATGCGCCGCTACGAGGACGTGCTGACGATTCTTGAGCTTATTGAGCCCGAAGATGCCCAGGTCTACAGCCTGCGCGGGTCCTGTTTTCACGCGCTCAGACAAGCCGATTCGGCTCGGGCGGCTTATCTGCAGGTGGTCCGACTGGACTCACAGGATACGCAGGCTTATTCATTCCTGGCCGGCTCTTACCGCAATTTGCATCTGGCCGATTCGGCAATATGGGCCTACGAAAATCTGGCCCGCCTGCATCCGTATAATTATCGTCTGCGGCAGGAACTGGCTCGTCTCCAGGCTGAGGCCGGAAGGTTCGACGATGCCAAGGACTCCTACTGGGCATCGATCGAGACGGCCAGTGACTCGACGAATCTCCTGTCATTTGTGGGGCTGGGGGAGATCTATCGCATCTCAGGTCAACTGGATTCGGCCTTGATCGTCTTCAGGGCAGGGTTCGAGACAAACTCGGACAACATCGTGATAAACCGAGAACTGACCAGTCTCTATGCCGACCTGGACTCTCTGGAGCAGGCCCTGACCCACGCCAGGAAGGTGGTCACGCTCGCACCGAGGGACCGTTTCGCTATCAGGAGGCTCGGCTCCATTTACCTGCTGATGGATTCGCTGACGGTGGCCGATTCGATTTTCGCTTTTTTGGTGCAGTCCGGTGAGAGAAACCCTGTTAATCACATGCTCCTGGGGCGGATTGCCATGTTGCAGGAGAGATATCCCGATGCCGTGGAGCAGTTCACCGTCTGGACGGAACTGGCCGATACTGCGGCCGATGCCTGGCTCAATCTCGCTTTTGCCTGCCGCCAGTCAGGGGACATTGACAGGGAAATACTCACATATCGCACCGGCCTCAACCATATGGCTGATGAGACGAGCGCCGTCAGACTGCTTTTCGCCCTGGGTGCCAGCTACGAGCAGAACGGACATTTCGATGAGGCCGTGGCGACCTTCGAACAGATTATAGCCAACAGCCCGGACCACTCGCCCAGCCTGAATTACCTTGGATATATGCTCGCCGACAGGGGAGAACGCCTGGAGTATGCCCGGCAATTGACCGAGAAGGCCGTAGCTACGTCACCCGACAACGCCGCTTATCTCGACAGCTATGGCTGGGTCTTCTACCGGCTCGGTGATTACAAAAGAGCTCTGACTTACCTTAGAAAATCGGTTTCTCTTGACAACGACCCGGTGATTTTCGATCATCTGGGAGATGCCTGCAAAGCCACCGGCAATATCGAAGAGGCTCGTACCTGGTGGCGCAAGGCACTCGAGTTGGAGCCGGATAACCAAGCTATCAAGGAGAAACTGGGCCTTTGAGCCGTCTCGCTTCCCTGGTGTTGTTTTTCCCCCTTCTCACGGTCTTCGTACAATGGCTGGCCTGTGCGGAAGTGGCTCCCCCACCGGGGGGAGATGCTGACCGCACGAAGCCCTTCCTGATCGGCTCCAGTCCGCAAAATGGCGCCGTCAACGTCGAACCGGACAACACCGTTGTTCTTTACTTCTCAGAAGATATCCTTAAACCGGCCACCGCTCAGGCTGTGTACATATCGCCGCGACCTGCCACCGCACCGAAAGTCAAGTGGAAGTCCGATCATGTCAGAATAGTCTTCGCCGATGATTTCAGTGCTGACCAGACGTATCTCGTGTCGGTGAGTTCTGAAATAACCGACCTGAGAAAGAACCGCGTGGACAGTTCCCTTGTAGTGGCCTTCTCGACCGGTCCAACCATTGACTCCGGAATCGTCTCCGGCATCGTAACCAAGGACAGCCAGCCCCAGGGTGGGTTGTTAGCGGCCCTGTTCGATGCCCGTAGCCTCAGCGATACAACCGTGTACGACTCGCTGTATCCGGATTATGTCACCCAGACGACCCAGGATGGACGCTTTGTACTGCAATACCTGCCTGACAATGAGTACTATCTTATCGCTTTCCACGATAAGAATCGCGACGAGCGATTCAATCCCGCCCGGGAAGCTTTTGCCGTGCCTGACCGCCGAGTGGTTGTCGGCGGAGATATCGCTCTCGACGATTTACGTATGACTCTCACGCAGCAGGATACTCTCGTGCCGGATATCATTTCCGTTACTTTTACTCCCAGCCGCCTCACCAGGATACGGCTCACCAGGGAAATACCCACCGACTGGCTCCGCCGGGATCCGGCCCGGCTGCGCCTGGTATTGACACAGGACTCGTCGATAGCATATCCCTCCGTTGGTTTTCTCGAATCCGACAAGAGCGACGCGGCCATCCTTAACACATACTTTGGTGAGGTTCCCCCGGGTGCGTATCGCCTGGAATGCGTCCTGGATACTCCCCTGCCGCCGCTGGTGTACGAGCGGTTCGAGTTTGCCGGCGGCGAAGACAGGGAGCGACCGGAGGTGACGGCCTTCCGGCCCGGACCGGAACCGGTTTTTTTGGAGCAGGCGGTAATCGAGGCGACATTCAGCGAACCGCTGGATACGTCGCGTATGACCAACGAGAGTTTTATTCTGGTCGATGCCTCAGACCGTAGCCTGCCGCTTCAGTACGCCTGGGTCGACCCATTCCACGTGCGGTTTGAGTCCGCCAACATACAGCCTGGAGGTAGGTACCGTCTGGCTGTCACGGAATTCGATATTGCCGATCTGGCCGGCAATACGCTGGGTGATTCACTCAGGACGTATTCCTTTGCCGTACTCGATGACGATTCTCTCGGCTCGGTAGGGGGCATGATTAACATCGGTCTCCCTGGCCGACAGGGTGATATCGTGGCTCTTCAGTTCAGCAAGGTCGGGACGGACCAGGTTTTCGATATGACAGCGGCCGCCGGTGATTTCACCATCAGGCTGCCGGCCGGTCGATACCTTCTGTCCGGCTTTATTGACACCGACGTGGACGGCAAAAGATTTGCCGGGTCAATCTACCCGTTCCGACTTTCAGAGACGCAGGCGACCCATCCCGACACCGTTGCCGTGCGCGCCCGGTTCGAGACAACCGATATCCAGTTCAATTTCAGGTAAGACCTTCTTCCCGGCCACGCGGCCTGTCGCCGCCGATGCCCCAGGGTAAACAGCAACGGACAGGGACAACGGTTCAGAAAAGAGTGGGATTGATTCCTGCCATTCGCAGGAATGGCGGTCAAAGGAGACACTGCCATTACAAGAGCAGCCGGTACAATAGCACCTAAGTGCCAAAAGGGCGGGATCTTTATCCCGCCCGTCTAATCATAAATCCGATGCCGCGCGCAGTTCTACAGGCGACCCCAGACTTTGAGCGTCACGCGGCGGTTCTTGGAAGCAGCGTGCATCTCGTCCGGTGTCGCGATCGGCTTATCCTTGCCGTATGAAATAATGAACATGCGATACAGGGAGATTCCGAACCGATCGGAGAGGAATCTCTTGGCGGCGTTGGAACGCTTCTCGCCAAGCATCAGGTTATAACCGGAGGAACCGGTTCGATCCGTGTGCCCGGCGATCTCGATCACGGCCCCGGGATAGGCCTCCATCTTTTCGCCGGCTTCGTTCAGAATAGTCTCGGCCGTCTCGGTAATAGCATAGCTGTCAAAATCAAAGTTGACCTCTCCTGACCAGATGATCTGGTAGTTCTCAAAACCCTTGGCCTCGTTTATGGCCATATCGGTTTTCTTGGACAGTTCGTTGGCCAGCGAGCGGAGCTTGGCGATTTCGGCTGCGTTGCCGTCGGTCTTGTCCGTTAAACCAGCGATCTGAGCGCCGGTGCGGCCTTCGGAATCAGCTATTTGCTGAGCCACGTAATCCTTGCTGGCTCCGCATCCGCCGATAATCAAGGCCACCAGTACAAGAAACACTAAAGCCTTCTTCATCCCTGAGGTTTCCTTTCAGAAATTAATTATCTGCCTATTTGCGGTTTTATAGGTTCAATTATTGATGCCGGTCGGCCGAAAGCAACAATTATTTTGAAAAATATGGGACCTGTGTTTCATTGCTTTACGGCCCCGGCGGTAATTCCCGACACCACATGCCTCTGCATGAACATAAACAACACCAGCACGGGCAGTACAGCAATCGACGAGCCGGCCATCAAATGCTGCCAGTCAACGGCCTGGTGACCTTGATACAGTGCCAGAGCGACCGGCAACGTCCGCAATTCGCTGCTGATTGTCAGAATGTACGGAAACAGGAAGGAGTTCCAGTTGGTGAAGAAGACCTGTATGGCGAGCACCGCCAGAGCCGGCTTGCACAACGGCATGACTATTCTGAAAGCGATTCGGAAATCACCGGCGCCGTCAATCCTGGCGGCATCCTCCATGGCCGGCGGGACCGACTCGATATACTGCTTGACGAGAAAAATGCCGATCGGGTTGACCAGCCAGGGCAGGATCAGAGCCCAGTACGAATCGTACAAGCCGGTCTTGAGCATCAATACATAAAGGGGGATTATAATAATGTGGGCCGGAATCATCAGGATGAGAATGACGGTTATGAAAAGCAATTTGTTTACCAGGTACCGGAAGCGGGCCAGAGAATAGGCTACCATGAAACAGAAAAGGATATTGCCACCCGTCACGGCCAGCCCGACTGCGGCCGAATTGAGAAGCGGCCGACCGATTAAATCACCACTGAAAATGTCCATATAATTTGAAAACGTGAATCCTGCGGCTAAAACTTGATTCATGGATATAGCCTGGCCTGTGCCCATAAAGGATATCCGGAGCATCCAGAGCAGGGGAAAAACCATGAGAATCAGTATGACCGACAGAAGGCCATAGCGGCCAAGCGAGACCAGCATGTTTGAGCGGGCGGCGGGCACTACCATAACGGCTGTCGCCTCCTTAGGAGCCTGAACTGAGCCACGCTGAACAGGGCGATGATGACAAAAAGCACGTAGGCCGCCGCCGAAGCATATCCAAATTGAAACTGAGTCGTCAGGCCTTTTTCGTACACGAAGTACACCATCGTCGAAGTGTCGAACTTCCCTTTAGTCATGACGAATATCTCAACCATCACTTGAAATGACTTGATGGTATTGATGACCAGTATGAACAAAGCGACCGGACGCAGCAGGGGTAAAGTAATCCAGAAGAACTGTCGGATTCTTCCGGAGCCGCTGATTTCGGCCGCCTCATACAGCTCAACCGGAATGGACTTCAGACCGGCCAGAAAAATGAGCATATAGTAGCCGACCGCCATCCAAACATCCATCGCCATGATCGAATACAGGGCGGTACTTTCGTCGAAGAGGAAGCCGTGTTCAGGGGGGGACAAGCCGACAAGCTCGGTCAGCAGGGCCACGTAGCCCCCTCGCTGGTACAGGTTGGTGAAAATGAGGGCCACCACGACCATCGACGTAATCGACGGGACAAAATAACCGGCACGAAACAGCCCGCGGCCCCTAAACTGCCGGCTGACCAGCAATGCCAGCCCCAGCGATACGATGGTGGTCACCGGAATAGTGCCGCCTACGAACACAAAGGTGTTCTTTAATGCCTTTATGAAATCCGGGTCAGCAAGAAGCTGCCGGTAATTCTCCAGGCCGACCCATTCGTAGCCTCTACTGAGGAGCTGGTAGTCGGTAAACCCCATCACCAGCGAGTAAACGATGGGGAAGAGCCAGAAAGCCGCAAAAGTGAGCAGCCAGGGCAGTGCCAGAGCGAGGGCCGTTGGCTTGGACCATCTCATTCTTGCATCAGCTTCATGATTTTTTTCTCAGCCTCGTGAAGCGACGTCGCGACAAGGCGGGAGCCAAAGAGAGCCTGCTCCACCGCCTCCTCGATGGCAGTTTCCATATTGACCCACTCA
The DNA here is from genome assembly GCA_029858555.1 of Candidatus Zixiibacteriota bacterium. Lineage (GTDB taxonomy): Bacteria > Zixibacteria > MSB-5A5 > GN15 > FEB-12 > DAOUUR01. The sequence goes on along the minus strand of JAOUEU010000015.1, from coordinate 9,124 downwards.
GGGTTGACCGGCGGGTGGTTGGCTGAGAAGATTTGTTTGATAAATATTTGGAGATTGGGATTAGTCTTAAAATAGGGGTCCTGCTGAGCTTCTACGCTGGCTGGATTAGCGGACCGGTTGGCTTTGCAGAAGGCAACCTGGCTTTTGGCCAACGTGATGAAGTCAATGAATTTGAGGGCGGCGTCTGTCTTTTTTGAGGCGGCATTTACAGCCAGGAATTCGCCACCCAGAAACGACCGGCCGGTGAACTCAATACCCGGAATCAGAGTCGTGAAGAAATCTATCGGTCGTTTTTCAATTTCAATACGTTTCAAAAGCCAGTCGCCTGAGATAGTCATACCAATCTTGCCGTCCAGGAAGGCGTCCTCGATTCCCCGCTGATTGGAGACAAAGCCGCAAGAATCATGTAGCTGCTTGTAGAAGTGCAGAGCCGCAATACCCCGGTCCGACGCGAGCACACAGTATTTCCCATCATCGGTGAAAAGCTGGCCGCCCGCCGACCAAAAGAACGGCAGGAACTTCTTGTAAAGACGATGCTTCTCAGCGGTGTTCGATCCCCAGCCGTAAATGTCATCGCCAAGAGCCGTGACCTTAACGGCAGCGTTCAGAAGGTCCTCCCATGTAATCGGGGCGAAATCCGTATCGAAACCTGCCCGGGTAAGCAGGCCGCGGTTGCAGAACAACACCCGCGTTCCCAGAATCCACGGTTTGGCATAAATCCGATCGGCATACGTAGCCATGCCCCACCCCTGGAACCCATCTTGCTGCGCAGCGACATGGTCAGTGATGTCAGCCAGGTGACCGGCGGCGGCAAACTGCGCGATCCAGTCAGAGCCAAGCTCCAGCACATCCGGCCCGGTACCGGAGGCCAGTGCCAGGACTATTTTGGCGTGACCGTCGGCCCACGTCAGGTCTGAAAGTTTGATGTCAATATCGGGATAAGCTTGTTCGAACTCGGCAACCATCGACTCTATCGTCGGCTTGATGCCGGGATCAGTCCAGAACTGCCACCATTCGATGGTTGTGCCGGCGATAACCGACGGTGCGGCCAGAACCGCAATCAACACAATCGTAACAAGCTGTGATCCCATAACACCTCGTATTTTCCGACACATACACCGCCGGCTCCAGAACATTAAGTCATGCATATGCCAGATATTCCCGGAGGTCAAATAAAAACTGCGATGCGTTCCGCCGCTTGGCGTAGCGGATCATCTTTTTTGTTGATTCCGCCGAGGATGGACTTTAATTGGCGGCGATGTTCCCTGCCGGCCAAATAGCCATTGTCGTAACCCAGGTCAACTGGTTCGATAGTGGCAAACTGTCGATCCTCATTGCCGCTGTCCTCTCGATTATAATCGTTCTATATACCACATATCATCGCAAGAGCCGGAAAAGCTACCAGGTGCGAGAGATTGGCGGCATAAAAGCGGTCGAGGAGGCTGTTGGTCGAGCCACCGAGATGGCGCGTCCCCTGCTGTTCACACCGGGTTGGGGGGGAGACATCCAGCGGCCGACAACTATCGCCTCGATGAATTTCCTGAGCCACGTGGCCGAAAAGACCGCCCAGTACGACTGCTCCCTGGTGTACCCGACTCATGACCCGGTTATCATGACGGTCGCCCAGGAAGTCGCCCGGGAGAGTTACATCAGGGCCGGTTATCCCGACCGCTATCGCGAGGAAAATATCACTTACGTTTCCTCGACACAATTCGGCTACGCTGCTGCCGTGGACGGCATGATCAGTCGGTTGAAACCCGCCTCGATATTTCTGCTGGGAACGTTCGAAGCGGAGTCGCTGATTCTGGCCGAAACCGGCAACTCGGTCGGAGCCATTCAGATCGCGGGCACCGACTCCACCATCCAGCTCTCCTTTTTCATCGTCGCCTGTGACTACACTCTCATCGGCGAGGAGCTGTTTGCGGCTTCGGGATACCTCTCGGGAAATCGGTCGATTCTGGCCTCGGTTCGCGCCCAGGACATCCTGAAAGTAATCATCATAAGCCTGCTCCTGCTGGCGGTTATATGGAGCACAGTGAACGTACTGACAGGCCATGCCCCCCAGGGATGGTGGAGTTTCTGATGGCGCGACGCATTCCGCTGGCAGTCTGCTTCCTGTCGGGACTGGTGATGTTTGCCGTGTACTTCTCTTCACATCCGGTCGCCGAGGTTATCAACCTGTCGGTCCCGATCTACTGGCAGATTGTCTTCGCTTTCACATTGATAATCGGCGTTATCAGCTATGCAAAAAACAACCTGAATGCCATACGCCGGCGGCAGGACCGCCCTTATCGGATGGTTTCTCTGCTGGGATTTGCGGCCATGCCGATAGCAGCGGCCGTCTGGGGTATCAAGGCCGACACGCCGTTCATCTGGATTTTTGAAAACATCCAGGTGCCGATGCAGTCGACGGTGTTCGCCCTCCTGGCTTTTTTCGTGGCATCGGCGTCCTTTCGCGGCTTCCGAGCCCGCTCTCTGCCAGCTGGCGTTCTGCTGGTAACGGCGCTGCTGGTCCTCATGAGCCGCACGCCGCTGGGCAATGTGATCGAATATCTCCCCGACGCAGCGGACTGGCTGCGCGAGTTTCCGTCAATGTCGGCACGGCGCGCTATTCTGGTCGGTATCGGGCTCGGCTCTTTGACGACATCACTCAGAGTGATTATCGGTATCGAGCGCACCTGGCTGGGAGGAGAGAAGTGAAGCGACTGGAAGCTCGGCACTGGACCTTTATCGGTTTGTTCCTGACGATCGGAATCACGATGCTACTGAACTTCAGGCTGGACATCCCGGTAAGCGACCGCACCCGCGTTCTCTATGACTATATTGAGCAGCTTCCTTCCGGCTCGACGCTGATAGTGTCTTTCGACCACGAGGCTTCGTCGGTACCCGAGATCCGGCCGATTGCCCTGTCGATTCTGCGCCATGCTTTCAAGAAGGGACACAAACTCATAGGCGTGGCGTTGTTGGCGGAAGGCACTCTTATCGGCTACCGGCTCATGCGCCAGACGGCCGAAGAATACGGACGGGTTTACGGGGCCGATTACGTGTATCTGGGTTTTCGTCCACAATATATCGCCGCAATATTGTCGATGGGCAAGTCGATTCGCGAAACTTACCCGCAGGATTACCGGGGCAACGACTACGACAGTTTACCTATGCTCAGGGGCATTGAAAACTACAGTGACATTGCAGGGGTGTTGTCGATTGCCGATGGGTCGCTCACCACTCACTGGATCGAATACGGCCGCGGTCGATTTGACATCCCCGTCGCGGCCGGTGTGACAGCAGCGATGGTCACCACTTATGATCCGTACGTGGCGTCGGGGCAGTTGGATGCCATGGTGGGGGGCTTGCGCGGGGCCGCCGAGTATGAGCAACTGATCGCCAGGGAAGGCGGCGGTATACGGGGAATGCTGGCCCAGTCAAGCGCCCATGTCTATGTCGTAGTGCTGATAATCATTGGCAACATTATTCACTTCGCATCGCGAAGAAGAAGGGCGGCCTGATGGATTTCGGCACCATTATAGCGGGCATTCTGACCCTGGCCATTCTGTCCTTTCTCTATCGGGATAACCCGGTCTACAAAATGGCGGAATCCCTCCTTATTGGTGTATCTATCGGGTATTTCCTGGTTATCACCTGGACTAACACCCTTATGGACACCATGTTTGAGCCGCTCTTTGCCAAGGGAGACTTGTTTTTGCTCATACCGCTCGCTCTCGGCCTGCTCATGTTTGCCCGGTTCCACCAGAAGACGAGCTGGCTGGCTAAGATACCCATCGGCTTTCTGATCGGCTCCGGGGCCGGCGTAGCCATTCCCGCCATGCTGCACGCCCGCACGCTCAAGCAGATGTCGGCGACTGTGGCCCCGATCATATCTGAGGGCGGACTACCAAACGTCGGCAGCATCGTGGTGATTGTGGGAGTGATCTCTACTTTGACGTATTTCTATTTCAGTCGTGAACACAAAGGAGCGCTGGGCAAATCGGCCCGGCTGGGGACTTTTTTCCTGATGGTGTTTTTCGGCACGACTTTCGGTTATACGGTCATGTCGCGCATGTCGACATTCATCGGGCGCATGGAGTTCCTGCTGGCGGATTTCTTGCACTTGTACTGACCAGTGACGTATAAGCATTTGATTTCCAAAAGAGACAATCACAGGAGCCGACCGTGACCTGTCCCAGGTGCAAAACCGCCATGAAGGAACAGAAACGGTCGTTTCACAAAAAGAGGAAGTGGGTCTGTCCCAAGTGCGGGCTGGTCCGTTTTCAAAACGGCAAGGAGAAAAAGTATTGACAAGGCGGCCGTACTCGTCACATTTTCACAAAGTAGATGTACAAGCCATAACTCGGGATCGACAACAAGCAGAAGATCCTGCGATTGGGCAGCTTCAAAAACAGGTTTGAGGATAGATGGAAATCAGGGTCGGGACCTCGGGCTACAGCTTCGAGGACTGGCGCGGTGAGTTTTACCCGCCGGATATTGAGAAAGGGAAGATGCTCGACCATTACTTCAAGCACTTCTCGACGGTCGAGATCAATTCCACGTATTACCGCATTCCTCACCCGGCGGTAATGCACAACATCGCCAGGAAGGCTCCCGAAGGAGCCGACTTCATGGTGAAAGTCCCACAGTCTTTTACCCATCGCCGGACCGACCTCGAGAAGGACGTGGAAAGTTTTCGAGAAGCCCTCAAACCCCTGGAAGATGCGGGCACTCTCAGCGGCCTGCTGGCACAGTTTCCCTTTTCCTTCAAATTCAGTGCGGACGGGCTGGACTATGTGTCCATCTGCCGGGAAGCGGTGGAGCCGCATGACCTGTACGTCGAATTTCGCCACAGCGGCTGGGTCAACCGCACTATGTACGACCGGCTGAGGGCTGAAGGGATAGGTTACGTCGCCGTCGATGAACCGCAACTGCGAGGTTTGCTGAAACCCGATCTTTTTGCCACCACCGACACCGGCTATATCAGACTACACGGGCGCAACCAGCAGCACTGGTGGAACGGCGGCGCCGAACGCTACGACTACAAGTACTCGCCGGCGGAACTGGAGGAATGGCGGGCCAGGATCGACAAGATAAGAGACAAGATAAAGCGGCTTTACGTCTTTTTCAACAATTGCCATTTGGGTCAGGCCGCCGGCAACGCTCTTGAATTCAAAAAGATGCTCGACCTTCCCTGAGATTCACGATTTTTGTTGACGAATAGTCACCGGCGGCAAATATTGTCACCCTGATAAGGATATATATCAATGCATTTGCAGATTCTGAACATCAGCAAGACCTTCGATACCAAGGTCGCGGTCGACAAGCTCTCCCTGGAAGTACCCAAGGGCGTTATCTACGGCATAATCGGCCCCAACGGCGCCGGCAAGACGACGACTATCCGCATGGTGATGAATATCACCCGCCCGGATTCCGGCGAGATTTTGATGGACGGAAAGGAGGTCGGCCCCGATCTGAGAAATCGCGTCGGTTACCTTCCGGAAGAGCGCGGCCTGTATAAGAAGATGACGCTTTCGGAGGTCATGATTTACATGGGTGAGTTGAAAGGTCAGACCGCGCGGGCAGTGCGAGACAAGATGGATCCCTGGCTTAAGCGCATGGACCTGCAAGACTATAAGCTTAACAAGGTCGAAGAGTTGTCCAAGGGAATGCAGCAGAAACTGCAGTTTATTACGACGATCATTCATGATCCGGACATCATTATTCTCGACGAGATATTTTCGGGACTCGATCCGCTGAATATAGAACTCATAAAGGATGTGTTGCTTGAGCTGAAACGCCAGGGGAAGACGATTCTCTTTTCGACTCACGTCATGGAACAGGCGGAGAAGCTGTGCGACAGTATTTGCATGATTTCGCGCGGCAAAAAAGTGATTGACGGCCGCCTGAGCGAAGTGAAGGCCAGGTTTGGCAAAAACTGCGTACAGATTGATATCGAAGGGGACGGTAATTTCATTGCCTCTCTTTCGGGCGTGAAGGGCATCACCGAGTTCAACAACTATATCGAACTGCAGTTGGCCGAGGATGCCGACACTAACCGGATTCTCAAGGACGTTGCCGAGCGCGTGCGCGTACGCCGGTTCGATATCGTGGAACCCTCGCTTTACAACATCTTCATCGACATGGCCAAAGTCGACCCGTCCGAGATTGTCAAACCAGAGGGGGGCACCGATGCATAAGTTCTGGGTAATTCTAAAGCGCGAATACGCTCAGGTGGTCAAAAAGAAGTCGTTCATAGTCGGCATCGTTCTGACCCCGGCCCTGATGGCAGCCTTCACGATCGTGCCCTCAATGCTGGCCCGGGTGCAGTCCTCCACGACCGAGAGACTCGCGGTGATCGACCAGAGCGGCCTGCAGATGGGCAGCCAACTGGAAGAAGCCCTGAAAGTGTACACTCTGCCGGACAGTGACCGGCCCTATTACGCTATCGAGAGAGTATTCACCATCGATCCGGAGGACACTGCCACTTTTGCGGCCGTCCAGGATTCGCTACGCCGTCTCATCAACAGCAAGGACCTGAAGTACTTCCTCGTTATCAAAAAGGATGCGTACCTTGCCGACAGCAACCTTTACCTGGTAACCAACTCGGAAAACTTTCGTTCGATAGGTCGCTTTGAGCGAAAGCTGTCCGATATCGTCTCTTCGATTCGGCTGGAGATGTCGTCTATCAACCTCCCCGTGGATTCGGTGCTGAGTCTCACCGAGAGGATCGATCTGACGGTGCAGGACGCGAAAGGCGAGTCGATTCCGTTCCAGATCAAATATTTCGGGGCGCTGCTTTTTGTCATGCTCATCTTCGGCATGTCCATCGGTTACGGACAGATGGTCATGCGCTCGGTGATAGAGGAGAAGAATTCCCGCATAATGGAAGTCCTGATATCCTCGGTAAGTCCTTTTCAGTTGATGCTCGGCAAAATTTTGGGATTGGGCGCCGCGACCTTCACGCAGTTAGTGGTGTGGTACGTCATCGGCCTAGGCATCTACATCATGAGAGGTACGTTGGATATCGACCCATCGATTGCGCGCATCGTTTTCGATCCGTTCATTATAATATCGTTTATACTGTTCATGATCACCGGCTATCTGCTGTTCTCGACGCTCTTTGCCCTGGTAGGGTCAATCGTGAACAGTGAAAAGGAGGCCCAGAATTTCGTGGCGCCGATTACGCTGACCATGATCGTGCCGGTTATTCTCGGCATCCACGTCGTCCAGGAACCAAACTCGACCTTGTCGGTGGTCATGTCATTGATACCGGTGTTTACGCCGACCATGATGATGATGCGGGTTATTTTTATCGCACCTTCGCTGACCGAATACAGTCTCTTCTCGGGTATCGTCGGCGAGGCAGTGCTGGGATTTATCCTCGTGGTGCTGACGATAATCGGCATGACCTGGCTGACCAGCAAGATTTTCAGAGTGGGCATACTGATGTACGGCAAGCGGCCGACGTTCCCGGAGATAATGAAGTGGATCAGGTATTAGTCATGAGGAGGTTGTCCGGCCGTGTTTGATCGCAAGACACTTCCAAAAGTTCTTCTTTTCCTGGCGGCCTTCGTCTTTTTCTCGGCCAACACGGTCTATTTCATCGAGGCGGGCGACAGTGTACTGAAAGCCGGCCTGGACCGGACCTATCATCTCGATTTCGACGACGTCGTCAAAAAGGGCCCGCATCTCAATCTGAAGTCAGCTCTGCTGGTCAACTACGAGGACGGCAGTGTCATTTACGCCAAAAACGCCGAGAAGCGGCAACCGGTGGCATCGCTTTCGAAGCTGGTGGCGGCTATGGTGGTGGTCGACAAAGGCGTGGACCTGAGCCGGACCGAGAAAATCACCAAGGCGGACGCACAGCGGTCATCGCGGTCGCGCCTGCGCGTGGGTTATGAGTTAACGCTGTATGACCTGCTGCACGCAGCACTGATGAACTCGGACAACCGGGCGACCCGGGCCCTGGCGAGAGCGACCTGCGGGAGTATCGAGGAGTTCGCCAGGGAGATGAACCGCAAGTGCGCCAAACTGGGTCTGCAGAAGACCGAGTTCTATGAGCCGACGGGTCTGGATGCGCGCAACGTGTCGACGGCGCACGAAATAGCCAAGATTGTCCACTATGCTCACGACTATGACTTGATCGCCGAGATTACTTCGAAGAAGCGATACAACGTAAAGGTCGTGAACAAGAAGAACCGGCCTGTCCAGATGGCCAACACCAACCTGCTGGTGGTCTCTCCGTACGAAGTCCTTACCGGGAAGACCGGCTATATCCGGGCGGCTGACTATTGCCTGGCCAGCCTGGTCAAGAACAACGAGGGGGAGAGGCTGACGGTGGTAGTGCTGGGGGCGCCGGGCGACCGTCTGCGTTTCAAAGAGGCGCGGCGGCTGGTTGACTGGGGATTCAAGCACATCTGACGAGTTTCACCCGTTAAAATACGGCAGTTGCAGGATTTTGGCTAAATCCGCGTAAGCGGCTTGTGCCCTTGCGGTTACGAGGAAATGGGTTCGTTTTCTCGTTTTTTATTTGGGGACCACAATATTGGTAGTGAATTTGAGGGGAGGGGACGGTTTTCCCGGTCACTTTGCTCCCCGGGAACCCGCTCTGTGCGTACAGATGGCACAAATGTATGTATTTTCGACATAATCATCCATAAGCGGGGGCGAACGCAGAAACAGCATCGACTTTGCGGGGAAAATGGGGGCCCCGGAGAAGGGTAGTCATGCTGAAAGAGCTTGGCGTTTTTCGGGTTAAGCGATATATTGGGCAATGACTTGTTACCGCGGGAATATGCTTCACGATGACGTCTAAGAAACCCATGCTGGTTGTCGGCGCTGGATATGTCGGCCTCGCGACAGCAGTTTTCTTTGCCCGAAAAGGCCATACCGTAACAGTTTTAGAGAAGAAATCGGAGCTGGTTTCACAGCTCAGAAAAGGGGTTTTGCATTTCCATGAACCGGCGCTGCTGGTCAATTTGAAAATAGCCCTGCGAGCCGGGAAACTGATTATTGAGAAGCCGGCCAGAGAATTTTACCAGGCCGCGGAGTATGTTTTTGTGGCGATCGATTCGGCGGACCGTCAGACCTGGCGGATGAACCTGAGGCCGTTTCGCCAGATAGCGCGCTGGCTGGG
>JAOUEU010000201.1 GCA_029858555.1 Candidatus Zixiibacteriota bacterium | reverse complement strand
TGGTGTCCCAGCAGATGTATAAATACACCTCATCGGAGATGTTTGCCACACTGTTCATCGGTCTTATCGATCCCATTCGTCACCATATGCAGTTCGTCAACGCCGGGCACAACCCGCCGATGGTGGTTCGCCGCGATGGCACGATGGCATATCTGCAGCCGTCGGGAACGATGATCGGGGCTTTTGACTTCGGCGACTGGACCGAAGATATTGTTGACCTGTACGAGGGAGATGTCATACTGGCTTTTACCGATGGTGTAACGGAGGCGGAGAAGAGAAACGGGGAGCAGTACACCGAGAAGCGGCTGGAAGGTTTCATGGCGGGTGTTCTTGACAAGACGCCCCGGGAGATCGCATCGGCGCTGCTGGATGATATCGTGGAATTCACCGAGGATGCGCCGCAGTCGGATGACATCACCATGCTGATAATCAAGAGGGATTCGTGATGCCGGCGGGAAATACAGGCGATGCATTTGGACACGCCATAGAGGATTTCTATCGCGGCGACGGCGGATATGAAATCGTCGAGAGAGAAGACGGCCTGTTCGAAATAGGCGGCGGGCCGGCGGCATATTTCGCCGAGTACCGGCAGTGGCCCGATTACGAGAAAAAGGCTATGAAGTACGTGAGGGGGGCCGTGCTCGATGTGGGTTGCGGCGCCGGGCGGCATTCGCTGTATCTGCAGGAGCGGGGATTTGACGTTCTGGGGATCGACAGTTCGCCGCGGGCGATGGAAGTATGCCGACAGCGGGGCCTGAAAAGGGCGGAGGTCGTGCCATTGGCACGCGTGGATCGACAACTGGGAGTATTCGACACAGTGCTTATGCTCGGCAATACTCTGGCGCTACTGGACAATATGGCGGCGGCGAAGCGGATATTAAAACGGCTCGGCAGGGTCACGTCGCGCGAGGCGCGGATAATCGGCCAGACGCGGGATCCCTATCAGACCGATATCGAGGAGCACCTGGAATTCCACAGGCGGAACCGAAGCAAGGGGCTCCCGCCCGGGCAGGCCAGAATCCGAATACGATATAAAAAGTACGTCACCCCCTGGTTAAGTTACCTGTTTCTCTCAAAAGAGGAGATGACGGCCGTACTGGAGGACACCGGCTGGCACCTGGAGAGCTGCATCGACGGGCCGGGCGGTATTTACGTGGCGATTTTATGCAAGAAGTGACGTCCCTGACTGTTGCGAAAGAAAGCAAGGGTAGACGGCCGGCAACGGTGAAGGGCGCGTGGTGACTATAGACACGAGGGTCTATTAATGCTTGCTGCGGGTCAGAAATTCAGCCGTTTCACCATTCTCCGCAAACTCGGCCAGGGTGGCATGGGTGAAGTGTACCTTGCCGAGGATGAGAAGTTGAATCGTAAGGTAGCGCTCAAGATTCTGTTGTCCGACTATTTCGATAGCGCCGAGCGCATGGAACGATTCGACCGCGAGGCGAGGATGGCCGCCCAGGTCAACCACTCCAATGTTATGAGCATCTATGATGTCGGGTCGGCCGCCGATCCGGAGACCGGGGAGGAATTGCATTATATTGTAATGGAATACGTCGAGGGCGACTCGCTCACGAAGTATCTCGGAAAGGGCAAGCCGGATTTGACGTCGACTCTACGCCTGGCCGAGAAGATTGCGGCCGGGCTGGCGGCGGCGCACAAGCTGAACATCGTTCATCGGGATATCAAGGCCGATAATATCATCATCGACCCGGAAGGCGAGCCCAAGATTCTGGATTTCGGGCTGGCCAAACCGACCGAGCCGGCACAGATGGGACCGTTGCCGGAAGGCACGGAAACCATCTCGAAAGAGTTGACCCGGGCCGGGAAAATCCTGGGCACGGTCTCCTACATGTCACCCGAACAGGCGCGGGGCGAAGCCATTGATACCCGCTCGGACATTTTTTCTTTTGGCATTCTGCTCTATCGGATCGTGACCGGAAAGCTGCCTTTTGAAGGCGTCACCCAGGTGTCGACGCTCGCCAAGATTCTGGAGACCCGTCACGAATCACCGAGGCTGATCAACGAGAACATCCCTCCGGAGCTGGAGAGAATTATCGACAAGTGCCTGGAGAAGAACCCCGGTGATCGGTACCAGGATACGCGGGACCTGGCGGTTGACCTGCGCAGTCTCCGCCGCAAGTACGACAGCGGTATCACGGATACCGTTTCGACAACGGCAACTGTCCAATCTCGCCCGGCCGCCCGGGGCGCATCGGGCTGGCGCCGGCTGGCATTGCTCGCAGGTGGTCTGATTCTGGCGGTGGTGGTCGTGGTAGTGCTCAGAGACTATTTCAGTACCCTGAAGGGCGCTGTCGACGGCGGCCTGCGGGCGGGTGAGAACAGCCTGGCGATTCTCGGGTTTGAGAACAAGACCGGCGATGCGGAGCTGGACTGGTTGCAGACGGGTCTTCCGGAGATTCTTCTTACCGACCTGTCGCAAGGGCAGGCTCTAAAGCTTATAAGCCGCGAGCGCGTACTGGACTGCTTTGACGACCGGGACGGGAAAGGTCGCACTCATGAGGAGTGTATGCGGGCGGCAAAGACACTGGGAGCCGCCACGGTTCTGTCGGGCTCCTATTTTAAGCTGGGGGACAAAATAAGAATTGATGCCAGGCTGGAAGAGGTCGGGAGCGGGGAGATTGTGCTGGCCGAAAAGGTGGTGGGCGACGATCCCTTCACTCTGGTCGACAGCCTGACGGCCAAGATTGCGGCCTCATTGAACCTTCAGGAGCAGGCTGCCGGCCACCAGAAGGTGACGCAATTCACATCGTCGTCGCCGGAGGCTTACAAGCATTACCTGGCCGGTATGGACTATTTTCTTGACGAGTTCTATGAAAAGGCCATTGATGAGTTCAACGCCGCCCTGGCGATCGATTCGACTTTTGCGCTGGCCTACATGCGGATCGGCATGGCCTATGCATTCCAGGGGCAGACACAAGCAGGGATGGCGTATTTTGCTACAGCCAAGGAATACGAAGGGAGACTTCCGGCACGGGAACGAAGTCTATTGGATATCTATGCCGATACGTGGATGGCAACGGAGTATGACAACGCCTTCACCAAACTGGAATCCTTCGTTCGGTATTATCCCGACGATAAAGAAGCACGTGCCATTTATGGCATCTTCCTGAATACGTTTACAGGTGATACGGTAAGAGCATACGCGCAGTTCGACACGGCCCTGGCGCTGGACCCCAGATACCGCCTGGCTCTTCGGTTTTACGGCGAAATGGCCAGCGAGAACGGCAATGTCGACCGGGCCATTGAACTGACGAAGAGGCTGCTTGAATTTTACCCGGAATCGCCGAGCGCTTACACTACCCTGGCGGGCTACTATCAGTCGAAGGGGGAGCTTGAAAAAGCCCGGGTCGAGTACCAGGCGGCGGCCGCAAGGTTTCCGGACATACCACTGGTCTGGCGCCGGCTCAGCCAGCTGTATATCCAGGAACGGATGTTTGACAGCTCCCGGTACTATCTCGAGCGCTTCCGAGGGCTGGTGGAGAAAAAACCCTTCGATATGGTCCGCTACTACCGCGACCGCGCTAATCTCGACACGTGGGCAGGGAAATACAAAAGCAGCCTGGAAAGCCTGAGACAGGCTCGGGATCAGGCCATGCTGACAAAAGACAGTGGACAGGTCCGTTCGGCCCTGGCCACACTGGCCAACAACTTCTTCATTTATGGAATGTCCGACAGCGCCTTGTTTTATGCAGAGCGCGGTTTTGAGTGGTCGACGGGTTTTATGGGGCTCAACTATCCTATGCAACTAGTTGCCTGGAGTCCGCGCCATGCTGAGAAAGCCCGCCCGATATTCCAGGCGGAAATTGTCGCTTTCAGGTCCAGATTGCCATCGGAAATGTGGGGAATGGCCGATGCCCTGCAGAAACTCTTCGAGGCGCAATGCGTCGCCGATACCGGGCGTCTGATAACCGTTCTCGAGGACATAATCGCCAATCAATACGGCGGCGGCGACATGGAGGAAGATCGGCGGTCTCTGGCTCATATTCATGTCGCCAGGGGAGAGTTCGGCAAGGCCAGGGATGTGCTGACCGAACTTCTCGGTCAAGGGTTGGCCCCGGGCGATGCCTATGCTTACCTGTTGGATGTCTATTACCTGGGTCGGGCAAACGAAGGGCTGGGCCTGGTCGATGAAGCCGTGGAGCGTTACGCGGAAGTACTCCGGTATTGGGACAAGGCTGATATCGAACTGAAGGAGATAACGGATACTCGCGCGCGATTGGCCCGGCTGACCAGCTAAAAGGCGAAAACAAACAGTTTCCATCTCATTTTCAGTTATTACACGACCCGTTCCGGAATCTCGGGGCGGGTTTCCTCTTGTAAATCCGACGTGGCGGCTTATATTCTGACTCATATGTTGAGCAGAAGCATCGCGTATTTTCGGCAGTTCGACCGAAGCCTGTGGATACTTGCGACCGGGTGGTTTGTCAGCGCTCTCGGTTTTGCCGCGGCTATCCCTTTTATCGCCATCTACTTCAACGAAGCCTACGGAGTGTCGATAACCACCATCGGCCTCTTTTACGGTCTGATGGCCGTGGTGCGCTCGCTTTTTCAGATGGTTGCCGGGGAGGTGTCGGACCGAATCGAAAGACGCCAGTTGTTAATATACTCACAGATGTGCCGGGCCGTGGCTTTTGTTCTAATCGCGGTCGGTATCAGTTGTGACTGGGGTGTATGGTGGACGGCGGGGGTGCTTCTGGTCAACTCGGTGTTTGGCGCGATTTTCCAGCCGGTGGCCAATGCCATGGTTTCGGACATTCTTCCGGATAAGCAACGCCTCGATGGCTACGCCGTTACTCGTTCAGCGGGCAATCTCGGCTGGGCGGCGGGGCCGGCTATCGGCGGTTTTCTGGCGAAGTCTTCGTACGCCCTGCTGTTCTACATCGCGGCCGTTCTGACGATTGTCTCGGCCCTGATTTTTTTGTTTTTTCTCGTGAGCCCCAAGGTGGCCCGGGTGCTCGATCGTTTCAAGCTTTCCGACCTGGTGGCGATAAAGGATGATCCCTACCTGGCCTGGCATTCGATACTGATATTTTTGCTGTACCTGGTAGTGGCCCAGCTTATCGCTCCGTTTTCGCTGTACGCGGTGCAAATAGTCGGTATTTCGGAGGCGCAACTGGGCTTTCTATACATGATGAATGGTCTCATCGTGGTGGCCTTTCAGATACCGGTTACGCGGATGCTGTCCGGTTTGCGGTTCACAACGCAACTGATTCTGGGCGCCCTGGTCTATGCCGTGGGCTACAGCATGATCGGACTCTGGGCCGGATTCAACTTTTTCATGATAGCCATGGTAGTAGTGACTGTCGCGGAAGTGTTCATGTCGCCGCCATCGCTGGCGCTCACGGCGCGTCTGGCGCCCGAGGGGCGAATGGGTCGATATATGGGAATCTACGGTTTCTTCGTCGCCTCCGGCTGGTCATTCGGCCCGCTCTACGGGGGCCTCATCCTGGATCATTTCTATAAGTCGCCGGCTATTTGCTGGCTGCTTATCTCATCCCTGGCGGTAGTGTCGGCTATAGGGTACATGGTGTTCAAGCGGGCGCTGCCGGCACACTTCGACAACGCCGTGAGCAGCACGCGGGCGTGAATTTACTTGATTATTACCAGTTTGCCTATCTGGGTGCGCTCTTCTGATTCTATGACGTAGTAATATACTCCTGAGACGACCGCCTGGGTGTTGCGCGTGATCATATCCCAGGTTTCGTGCATAGCGGTCGGGCCGCCTTCCGGATAATTATGGTCAAGCTGTCGAACCAGGTCACCATCAAGAGAGAAGATCGTGATAGTGCAGACGTTGGGCAGATTGGCGAAATGAAGGCGCCGGGCTCTTTCCTCGGCCAGGGTGCGGTCCCTGTTCTCGAATCCCCGGTCGGCATAATCGTCGCTGATGATGTAAGGGTTGGGATAGACATATGCCTCCATCCGGTACTTTTCGACGGTATCGGCCGGCAACTGGGGGTACTCGGTGATCAGGTTATTAACGGGGTTGGTCTCGAGGGCGGCCAGCCCGGAGAGCGGCGAGCCAAAATCAAAACAGGTCACGGCCACGC
>JAOUEU010000200.1 GCA_029858555.1 Candidatus Zixiibacteriota bacterium | reverse complement strand
ATTCACAGTCGGCTTCCCTGACGGTTCTGCGGGGAATACGACCGGAGGCTTGCCCTTCAACGTAACCCGCGCCCAGCTGCAGTTGGCGTTGGAGGCGCTGCCCGCCATCGTTCCGGGCGACGTGGTTCTCGTAGAAGTTCAGACCGGCCAGTTCGACATTGAGTTCACCGGTGAGCTGTCATCGACCAACGTGGCCCAATTGATCATCACAAACTTGACCGACGGCACGATCACAGTGACGACGCAGCAGGAGGGCCTCGAGACCGGGCTCAACGACAAGCAGGTCATAACCGTGAATGCCACGGACGGGACCTTCCATATCGAGATATACCTCCCCGAAATCCAGAAGACCCTGGTGACCGCTTCCCTGCCTTACGATGCTGATGCCGAGCAGGTGCGACGGGCGCTTCAGCATGAACTCGCCCGCAAGCTTAATGGCCTGAACGCCGATGCCGACCTCTATCGAACGAGGGAGGCCTTCAAATCCGACTTCTCGGTGGCTCGCATCGGTAATACCTACATAATCGGATTCCAGGGTGTCACCCGCCAGATCGACGGCGGTCAGGGCGTCAGTCTCATGAAGGTTGTCGGTGATACAGATTTCAATACTTCCGGGGGAGCCGAAATTGTTACCCGTATGGACGGGATCAATTACTATGGTTTTGAAGAGGTCAACATCGACTTTGGTTCCGGCGATGACATCCTAAATGTACAAGGCACAAGCACCGGAAGTTTCAAGGGAATAAATGACGACCTCGACAATGTGCATGCAGCAACCAACATCACACTCGCTGATGGCGACGACCGGATTTTCATTTCGTCCAATGCTGATCTCGATCTGCACACCGATAAGACCACAGCCGGCCAGCCGGATGTCTTTGAGTTCCTCACAGGTGACCTCGATGACATTATGGGCAACCTCAATATCGACGTCGGCGAAGGGTGTCACCGCCTGCTCATCAGCGATGAGGTTGCCACTGTCGGCGATCCCGATGTCATAATCACAGACATGCCCGTCACACCGACTGGCGAGGGTGGCTTCGACGAAACCAGTGCGGCCGAAATCCAAATCCAGGGTCTTGCCTTTGGTGATATCACCTACGGTGCTGACCCTGCTGCGAACCTTTTCGACGGCGTAATCTACTGGACCGGATCTGGCGATGACACCATCGACATCGACGGAACCCATTACCGTGAGGGCGAGCGCACGACAACAGTGCTCAATACCGGCCTGGGTGACGATCATATCACGGTGGATCTGGATACCGGTGAGGACGGCTTCTTTGTCCTTAACACAATGGGCGGCGCAGCTTCTCATACGCCAGTGGACAGTAACATCGCGGAAAGCGATGAAGACACTGTGCGTGCCTCTGAATCCACCCTGCCGCTGATAATCTTCGGTGGCCTGGGTAACGACGACATTATCGCTGGCCAGAACGAAGACGTCGTGTTCGGCGACTTCGGCCGGGTGCAGTATCTGGACGGCGGCCAACTAATTGCCGTGTTCGGTTTCGGCGGCCGGGACGATATGATTAGCAGTCAGATCATCGATCCGACCTGGGTGATCTCCCGTGATATGAACCTGGGTGGCGTGGATATCATCGAGGGACAGGGCGATGACGATATTCTGATTGGAGGACCCGGTGGCAATAGCATCGGAGATTACATCGACGGCGATACCGGCGACGACCTGATCTTCGGCGATGTGGTGCAGTTGTTCCGCCGAGACACCGACGTCACGATAGTAGGCGGTGTGCCGCTGAGCATCACCAACCCACGCTTCCAGACTTTGAGCAGCAATCATATCTATACACGTTCAGATACGGATAATGTGGGCGGCGATGAGAGCGGAGCAGTGCTAGTGGACGGCATCTGGCGTGATGTCCGCAACCAGGATGGCACTCCCGTGGCGGCTTGGAACGAATATCTCATATTAAATCTATACCACAACAAGGAGATTGAAGACGGCAACGTGGCCGGGCTGGAAACCAGCTTTGGTGACGACTATATTGCAGGTGGTGCCAACCATGATGTAATCTTCGGACAGTTGGGCGACGACATCATCCAGGGTGACGGCTCCATCGAGAGTGCGGTCGGTCTGGAGACGATCGTTTACAACCGAATCACAAATCCGCAGCCCGGTCTCGCGCCGGTCGGGGCACAGCGGAACCTGGATGGCACAATCTTCTTGACACCGACTTTATCCGCGGGTCGCTATATCCTGGATTACACACCCTCTTTCGAAGCCGACACAGATGGCGATGACTACATCGAGGGCAACGGCGGCAACGACGTGATCTTCGGCAACCTCGGACAGGACGACATCGTGGGCGACAACTCCAGCCTGTTTACCCTAAACGAATACGACGAGCGTTTGCCGGCCGGTCAAGACATCATCTTCGGTGGCGCAGGCACGAATATTGATCGGAACGATATCGGTGATGCAACGGTGGATGAAGAAAACGGCGTGATCACAGTCGATCCGACGGGACACGCCCGGGATGCCGATGTCATAGCCGGCGACAATGCCAATATTTACCGCTTGGTTGGGAGCAACGGTACAGACGGCAGCGGTTTTCTCGAATTCAACTATGATCAGAGTTATGATTTTGGACAGGGAAATGCAGAGGATCGTGGCGACCTCCGGATCATCCCACGGGCTGTGGAGCTGCTTGACTACACACTTGGCGGACCCGATTTCGACCCGGCTTCTGCGGCTGAGGACATAGGTGAGGACGACGAAATTCATGGTGAATCCGGCGACGACTTCATCTACGGTATGGTGAAAAATGACATCCTCTTCGGTGACGGTCAGGACGACGATCTGATCGGCGGCTGGGGTGCCGACTGGGTTTCAGGCGGCACCGGTCAGGACGGCGTGCTGGGGGATGATGGTCGAATCTTCACCAGCCGGAACACTAACGACGGGGAGCCCCTCTATGGTGTGGCAGGCTTCGCGAACAACGAGATGGATCTTTACATTTACACCCCGGGCAAAATGCAGCAGGCGACAATTAATGTAAAGGGCGAGTTGAAGAAGACTGTTGACATGACACCCTTCAACCTCACAGAGAAGGGACTGTCGGATGACGTGTATGACGAGCCCGATTATGCCGATGACATCATTTACGGCGGTCTTGGCTCTGACTTCCTGCATGGCGGGCCGGGCGACGACGCCATATCCGGTGCTGAGGCTCTTCCGGAATACTTCGAAGCACCCATCAATCCGGGTGACGTGCTGCGGTTCGGTGACCACTCCCGCGCTGGTGAGTTTTATGATTATGACGAATACAATGCACTTGCCAAGATGGACGCTTTCCTGTTGAACTTCGATGAAACCGAGGGTATGCTTCGTCCGGGCGGCACGATGCCTAAAGCCACCGGGCAACAGACGGAGACTTACGGTGAGGTATACGATGACGGCAATGACAAGATCTTTGGCGATATGGGCAACGACTGGTTGGTGGGCGGCACAGGTCGGGACAATATGTACGGTGGTTTCGGTAATGATCTTTTGGATGCCGATGACAACAAGGAAACTAATTTGGGTCTAAACGACATACCGGATACCCATCCGACTTACGAAGACCGCGCTTACGGCGGTGCCGGACGTGACGTGCTCATAGCCAATACCGGCGGCGACCGCCTGATTGACTGGATCGGCGAGTTCAATACCTATCTGGTGCCTTTCGCACCCTTCGGTATGGCTACGGTCAGCCGCACGTTGCAGCCGCAGCTTATGGATTACCTCTACGCCCTGTCCGAGAGTGACGGTGCAGATCCCACCCGGATCGAGGACGGTGGCGACCCCGCTCGCAATGGCGAGCCGTGGGGAGAGCTGGGCTTGGTTTTGCAGAAGGATCCCAACTGGCATGACCAGACCGGGGCACCAATCGATCCGCAGGCGGGTAATATCCCGGGTGGTAAGCGCGACGTGCTGCGTTCGGCCGACTTCAATAACGGAGAGAACATGTCCATGTTTGCCGACAGCGGTATATGGGTAGTGGAGAGTGGAAAACTGATGGTTTCGGCCGATTCTCTGCATGGTGACGCCGTTTCGGTGCTCGACCTGGACGATTACCTGCCCTCTTACTTCGAGATACTGGCAACAATCACCATGGAGAAGCCCAACGGTGGGTGGAAGGCGAACAGCTACGTCATCTTCGATTATCAGAGTGCGATGGACTTCAAGTTCGCCGGTATTGACGCCTCGCGCGATAAAATTCAACTCGGACATCGCACGGTCGACGGCTGGATCATCGATGCCGAGACCCCGGCCCAAATCAAGCCGGGCATTTATTACAACGTGCTGGTAGCTGTGAACGGCACAAACGTCACAGTGGTGGTGGATGGTTCTGAGTACTTCAGCTATACCTATGAGGCAAGAGTCGATGCGGATGGCTGGGTCTATGGTCTCAACAGCGGTATGATAGGTTTAGGATCCGACAACTCACGAGGAACCTTCGACAACATCGCCGTTCAGGTTCTGCCGCCCGAATACACTCTGGAGGCGACCGAGGACTTCGCCGATGAGGCCTTGGAGCTATTGACCGTGGCCCAGAGCGGCGAATGGCAGCTTGCGGGCAGCCGATACAACGGCTTCCCGATCAATGGTGACCGTGCGATTAGCCTGATAGATTTAGGGCTGACAACCGGCCTGGCTGCTAACTCTATTCTGGATGTTAAGGCCATAGTCAACACTGATGCTACAAGCGGTATCGTATTTGACTACTACAGCTACGACGACTTCAAGTATGCCGGGTTCTCTGCCGACGGTGATGCCCTAGTCATCGGGCACTACAAGTCCGGCAAATGGGTCGTGGATGCTTCCACCAGTTTTGGCATCGAGGCGGGGAGAGACTACGAGTTGGCCGTCTCGCTCAAAGGCACCACGGTCAGTGTTTCCATGAAAGAGTCAGGTCGGCAGAATTGGCAGGCAATGGTGGGCTTCGTCTTCAATGCCGTGGTTGTTGACGGAAGCTTTGGACTGCTCAGCAAAGACGGCAGCAGTTCATTCGATACGTTAACGGTAAAAACAGATGACCCGGCTTTCCGTGACGAATCCGGCCTATTAGTAACTGCCTCTACTCCACAGTCACGAGGGCAGCAGCGATCAACACAAACTCAACTGACCGATGATGAGTTGACGCCAATTGTTCAGCAGGCAATAGAATTCTGGACCATATCGTATCTGCTTGATGACAGTGGGATCACACTATTGAACTCTGTAGAGTTTCAGATAGTTGATCTTGACGGTCTGGCCTTGGGTTATACAAGCGGTACGACTATTCAGATTGATTTGGATGCTGCCGGTTTCGGTTGGTTTGTCGATGCTACACCAGCGGATAATAATGAGTTTACTCTGCAAAGTGATGGAACTCTTCTGGCCGATCCTTCAAGTCCTGCCTCAGGAAAGATGGACCTTTTGACTGTAGTAATACACGAATTGGGACATGTCCTTGGACTTGATGATTCAGCCATAAACATTAAAAGCAGCGATGTGATGACTCCGGTTTTGACAGCAGGTACTCGCCGTCTGACGGTTGAATTAAATCAAACAGATGACCATGAATTGCAGTTATCTGATATCGAGTCTGTTTTAGAAGGACCTCTAAATCCTGTCATGGAACAGACCGGAAACTCAACTGAAGAAAAATCTGAGAGTTGATAGAATCCACTTCTGCGGTCTTTCTGTGAGTTATTGATAAGCACTCGAACGCACAAGAATCCAAAAAATGACATTTTTTATATGCTCTTTTTTTGTTCGTGTTATCCTGCTCTTGAATTGGGGAGCAACGTAACACATAAATTTGGAAAGGACAATCAGCAAATATCCATCTCAACGGTTTGGATAGTGTAACTGGCAGAGGGCAAATTTTTTCCTTGCAATCCAATGTCACTGTAGCCAAAATGTAGCCAATTCGTGCGCATCATGATCAACATGTTGAACATGACGATTTCTTTGAAATCCTACTAGTGTTACGTCTCTGAATAAATGGTGAGCATATACAGACCTTTTTACCGATATGGTTAATGGCAATGCTAACCATATTTGAAGGAGGTCTAATATGCCAAACAAAACATATATCGTTGAACTGAC
>JAOUEU010000199.1 GCA_029858555.1 Candidatus Zixiibacteriota bacterium | reverse complement strand
CCCTCATCGAGGTGGTGGTTACAATTGTCATCACCGCCATCCTGGCGGCAGTGGCTCTTCGCTCGATAAGTACCCTTTCGCAGACAAGCCGCATCGAGCAGACCCGTCAGGAGATGAACCGGCTGGTCTTCGCTATCGCCGGCAACCCGGCACTCGAGAACGGCGGCGTGCGCTCCGACTTCGGTTTCGTCGGCGACGTCGGGATCTTGCCGCCCACTCTGGATGCTCTGTATCAAAATACCTTCGGCTACCCCACCTGGAAGGGCCCCTACATCGGCAGGCGGTTCAGTCAGATCGCCGATGACTACAACCGGGATGCCTGGAGCACGGCCTATGTGTATACGGGAGGGACCCAAATCACCTCGGTCGGCTCCGGCTCCAATATAGTCCGCAAGGTGGCCGACAATACCTCCGAGTTGCTCAACAACAGGGTGAGCGGCACGGTACTGGATGCCGACGGCACACCGCCGGGATATGTCTTCGAGGATTCCTTACTGGTACGTCTGACGGTGCCCTCCGGGGCAGGCGGTTTGACGCGGAAAACCAGGACCGTCGATGCTGCCGGTAATTTTACTTTCGACTCCATACCTATCGGCAATCACGACATCGAAATCATTTATCGACCGGACGAGGACACCCTGAAACGCTTCGTCTCGGTGCTGCCCGGTTCCACCGTGTATAACACTTTCCGGCTGTCTGACAACGTTTGGTATGACACTTCCGGAGCCGGAGGGGGCATAACCGGCGTAGCCGATTCCGACACTCTGCAAAACCCCAACTGCTCCCGGCTTATCTTCCGGGTTACAAATATCTCTTCGGCGCCGGTAACCATCGGTTCCCTGACTCTCACCTGGTCTGCGCCGACGGCCTATTACAGGAACGTTTTATGGGATGGTACGGTGGTTCGCAGCGGTGCTCCAGCCCTCTCGTCCGGGGCGACGGCCGCTTTCAGCAGCACCCGGACACTGAATTCGGGAGAAAGTGCGCAGGTAGCTGTCGACAACTTTCGCGCCAATGCCGGCGGGGGCGGCTCCCCGGTAGACATGACCGGCGTCGCATTTACGGTAACCTTTTCCGATAGCTCCACCTTCACTCTGACGGCGGATTTATGCACCAACTAACTTCAGAAAACGGCCGCCGGGGCTTCACCCTGGTCGAGGTTGTCGTCGTGATCATCCTTCTTGGAATCATCGCCGCCGTGGCAGTCGGCCGGTTGACCACCTCGCTTGAAACAGCCCGGGTCGAGCAGACCAAAGCCGAGATGGAGGCGCTGGCCCGGGCAATTGTCGGCAATCCCGATGTCTACAGCAACGGCGCTCGAACCGATTTCGGCTATGTTGGAGATATCGGGGCGCTGCCGTTCACTCTGGATAACCTGTTGACAGACCCCGGCTATGCCACCTGGAACGGACCGTACCTCACGGCCGGACCGGGAGGCGATGCCTACAAACGAGATGCCTGGAATGCCGACTACGTCTACGTCGACACCCTGCTCAGGTCGGTCGGTTCCGGCAGCAACATCGACAAGGTGTTTACCGCCAATACGTCGAGTCTGCTGAACAATGTCGTAGAAGGATATATGCGCGACGCCAACAGTAATCTGCCGGGTCCGACTTACAGAGATTCCGTACTGATACAACTGGTTTACCCAAACGGCGCGGGAGGCATGGCCATTGCCTCAGTCAACCCCTCTTCAACCGGCAATTTCCGGTTCTCCAATGTCCCTATCGGTAACCAGACCCTGCGAGTTATCTATCTTCCGGACCGCGACACCGTGATCTACGCGACGAGTGTCCCGCCCGGCAGTACCATCAAGATAAACGTCGTTTTCCCGGCCGACCTCTGGTAACAGCACGGTCTGCCTGTCAAGCCCTCTGCATTCGAGAGTTCCAGGCGTGATTCAGCGGGATTCGGGAATTTGTTCCAGCACGAAGCGGATGCGATTGACACCTGGTTTCAGGTCGAACCTCGCGCTCTGCTGCTTGTAACCGTTTTTGGCGCAATAGGCCAAATACGGGCTCAGGACGGGCAGGTAGTATGTCGAAAAATCGTAAAACACCCGTAGTGTATCAGGACGGGCGTCGAAGTTTTCCACGCGGAACGCAGCCGGCCTGTCTTTCAAAAACAACAGCGCCGAAGTCACACTGAATTCCGAGTAGTTCCAGATTGCCCATTCACCCAGGCAGCCGTCACCGCCTTCGGTCTGGTAGAAGAGACGGTAGACGCCGTCCTCGACTTCATGGCCGGCGCTGTCAGTACCATCCCAGACTACGGCGTGGCTTCCGGCTTCACCTTCCGCAACATAAGAGAGGATGGTGTCATAGACATAGTTCGTAACGTGGATTGCCCATCGGCCGGATTTGGCAATTGTTATCTCGTACGGAGAGAGACCCGAAGCAAGGGGTTTTCGCCGAAAGGGCAGGCTGCCCGCGCCAATGATTACTGTCGCCCCTTCAACCGGCTGCCCGAAAACATCGCAGATCTCGATTTCGATGGCCGCAACAGCGGCCGTATCAGGCACTACCTCTGGCGCCTGCGCGCCCGCCCGTACATATGAATGGGGCCACACCAGCGAAATTGTGAATACTGTGAGTAACAGCAACGGGAAGCGTCCGCATCGTGTCTTCAAAGGATCTTTGTTTGAGAAACGTTGGCCGACCACCAATAACTCTATTCTTTGATTTGCAGGTTTATTCCCCGCTTGCGCAGTTGCGTGATGAACATTGACGGGTTCACGGCTATCTCCTGCGGCTGACAACCTCGCACCGAGATATGACCCGCCGCCGCCATCCAGGTTACAATCGCCGCCGGAAAAGCCGTCGTCCGCATCATCGCCGTCAGACCGCTGCGGGAGTCCTGCCGGTCGACGATTTCATAAATGACAGCCCTGGTCCGGTCGTCCTTTTCGCCCTCGATGGTCAGTCGGGCTAAAACCATGTCCGGCTCCCGGAAATTGAGATTCTTGTCCAACACGGCCTTGAAGATTTCACGGGGCGCCACCGTTACGTCACCGACCCTGAGCGGCTGCGGCGACCCCAGGCCAATCTCCAGCATCGGACGGAAAAGCTGACAGTGACCGGGGTAACGAATAGTCTTGTAGTCGAGAAAATCAACCTGCCCGGCATATGTGTCCGGCAGGGTCGAGGCCCCGCCTGAAGTATAAAAGGCTTCCAGCTTCCCGACGCCGTCAAACTCCAGCAACTCGAGGCCGGTCATGGGATTAACCTGCTTTTTCTTGCCATTCTCCAGAACCGTGCACGGTTCCCAGTACTCGTTGATGAGGCCCTCCGCGGAAAAAACAACCTGGTAGTTCAGTGGCGGTCGCGGCACCTGTGGCAGTCCCCCGACCCTGATTTTAATCGAACTCACGCTGTCGAACCTGGCCACACCGTCCGCCACCAGAATCGAGACCATACCCGGGGCCAGGCCGCAATCCGGAATGACAACTACGTCAGCCCGCCGGGCTTCATCATCAAGTTCCATTTGAGTTCTGACCACGTCATGGTTGCCGCCCAAGTCTGCGAAACTGCAGTGCGCATCGATCGCCGCGCGTGTCAGGCCGGGATTATATTTGTAAGTAACACAGGACAACGCCGCGTCATATTCTCTAAGTATCTCGGTAGCCGCATCCACATCGGCGGCATCCAGCCGGCCCGTCGTCACTCTCTCATTACCGTATTTGCCCGCAACTTGTCGCGCCAATTCCGCATCAACATCAAACAGGCCGACCTGTTTCACCCCGTCGGTGCGGGCCAGGTCATACATGGCGGCGCGACCCATAAGGCCAGCACCTATGACCGCAATCTTCATCATCAGTCTCCAACATTCAAAACGTCCAAAACTCAGCCCGATGGCATTGCCAGCCCCTAATATACTTACCTCCTACGTTTTTCGCTAAATTATATTTAGGGAGAATCGCCCGACGTGATAAGCTCAGCCGCGGCCGATGGCTACACCATCTGGTTGATTTTCCGCACCAGCCACTCGCTCGAGAGAGCTGCAATGAAAATCAGTAAGAGCCAATACTTGTTCCAGAGTACCACCTCCCTGGTCTCGGTCATGGCTACGGGCGTCACATCGATGGTGCCGACGGCGTCATCGAACTCGCTGTAATGAAAATACCTGCCCCCGGATAGACGGGCCAAAGCCATAAGGACGGCCGGGTCGCCGGCCTGGTCGTATTCCTCGAGGGAATACGATTCCACCAGGATGTTGCCTTCAGCCGTCTTGAGTACGCGGCCGTCTTTGATGAATTCCGCCTCGTAATGATAGTGTCCGGGAACCACCCTGTCGAAATCGGCCGTAAAGCGACCCTCGCCCTCGGATATCAGGTCAGTCTCGGCCGACCGGCTGTCCTCTTCTCCAGAGAGCCTGACAATCCCCGTGACGCCCGGGATGGGCCTGAAGCCGAGGTCATAAGCGTAGCCGTGGAACCGGACTAGCTCCCCGCGCGTGAACACCTCCTTTTCGGGGTCTATCCGAATGGGATCGAAATCATCCCGGACGGTGAGCCAGCTGATAGCACCCTCGAGAAAATTATCGTAGATGGCGGCGTCGCCGCCGAACCCCAGGTTGACAAAACCCCACGTCCAGAAAGGCAGGGCCGCCGACGCAAAGAGTTTACCCGGCCCCAACCGTTTGTAGCCCAGAAGCGGCCATCTCGCGGATCGTGAAGACCCCGACGATGAGTATACCAGAACGGAAGCGTTGGGGTCTGTCTCGTCGCACCTGACAACGGACTGAAAGGGCGGCAACTGCGACCAGGTTTCCCTGATGGTGCTCTGGTCGTCAGCCAGGCGCACCACCGGGTGGAAGAGATTCCCCTCGGCCGCCTCGCCGTGAAATGAGCTGTACTGGATCGCGACTTTCTTTGACTGGTAAAACGGCAACAGGGCGTTGAACCAGGGCACCGGCCCCCGCGAGGCGAATCTCTGCCCCATCATAGTCCAGACCGCCCCACCTTTTTCAAACAGGTAAGATTTGATAAGGTCCTGCCTCGCGTCAAGCTCCACGGGATCAGGATCGTGCAGAACGACCAGGTCGAAGCGGTTCAATTCCGCCTGACGGTCGGGAAACCGGCCGTAAAGATTTCCGGACCTACCGCCGGTAAGCCGCAACTCAATCTCGTACTTGTCGGATTGGGTCAGAAATCGTTTCAGAAATCCGATTTCGTGATCGGGTCGACTCGTCACTACCAGCACCGCCAACCTGCTTTTCAGCGCTTTCACCGCAAAAGAACGGCGGTTGTTGCTGGTTGTTTCCTCGCCCTCGAGCGGTTCTATTTCGATCTTTTGAATTCTCTGCCCCGGCTCGGCCGGAACGTACTTCAGGGTTACATCACCCAACCCCTCGTCCTGGTCGATGCTGAAAGATTTCTCGTCGAGTTTTCTGTCTCCTTCGAGCAATCTGACCTTGAGTCTTTTGCCTGCGGCGTTTTGCCACTTCAGCTTGACGCCGATTTCCGTCTGCTGTCCGACGAACACCACCGGGTTGAACGACAAATCGCTCAGGCTGACATCAAAGCGCCCGGCTTCTCCGGCCAGATCGACCGTCATAATCGGAGTCACCAACCCTCTGGCCGCCTCTCTGGGATCCCGACCTGAATTGGAGTTGCCATCGGTGAAAAGCAGCCAGTAGTCGGACGGTTCGGTCAGTTCCGCCTCCTGCAAGCTGTGGATGACCTCGCCCAGCGACGTCTTTTCCCGGTCCACCCGCTCACTCGAGGCCGCCAGGTTGCCGCCGAAGTAGTACTCCCGCGCCTTCACCTGCGAGCGCAGGGAGCCAAACGTCGGACCGGAAAGAAGAGAATCGAGGCGGCTCGCCCGGGACTTATCGCCTTCGCTGCGGTCCATGCTCGCCGACCCATCCACCAGGACCGCCACCTTCTTCTGACGCTCCCATTGACGGCTATAACTTATAACAGGCTCCAGAAGGGCTGCAAAAAGGGCCAGTACGGCACATACCCGCAACACTCCCAACAGAATTCGAAGCCGGCGCGGCAAAGGGGGATTAGTGCGGTAATACAGGAAGACGCCCAGCCCGACCAGCACCACGAAGGCAATCCATACCGCAATGGGGTTGGACGTAAGAAAATCAACGGAAATATCTTGGTAGCCGAACATCGCTTCT
>JAOUEU010000198.1 GCA_029858555.1 Candidatus Zixiibacteriota bacterium | reverse complement strand
CGAGACTTTTCACCAGGCCCTGCAGCATTACTGGTTTGTGCACCTGGGGGTCATCTCCGAGTACAATACCTGGGATTCGTTCAACCCGGGACGACTGGATAGGCACCTTCTGCCGTTTTACCGCAGGGATATAGACTTGGGCATTCTCACCGAGGAGCGGGCGCGGGAGTTGCTGCAGGCATTCTGGGTAAAATTCAACAACCAGCCGGCGCCCCCCAAGGTCGGTGTCACGGCTCAGGAGAGCAATACCTATACTGATTTCTGCCTTATCAACCTGGGCGGTGTCAACCAGCGCGGCGAAGATGCTTCCAACGAGCTCACTTACCTGATTCTGGACGTCATCGATGAGATGCGCCTTTTGCAGCCCAGTTCGATGGTCCAGGTGAGCAAGAAAAGTCCCGACCGCATGCTCAAGCGCGCCCTGAAGATTATCCGCACCGGCTACGGCCAGCCGTCGCTGTTCAACACCGAGGCTATCATCCAGGAGATGGTCAGGCAGGGCAAGTCGATCGAGGACGCCCGCAACGGCGGAGCATCGGGATGTGTGGAGACCGGGGCGTTCGGCAAAGAGAGTTACATTCTGACCGGATATTTCAATCTTACCAAAGTGCTGGAAATTACTCTCAACAACGGCGTCGACAAGCGCACGGGTGAGAAAATCGGCGTCGAAAGCGGCGACCCGGCAAGGTTCAAATCGTTTGACGAACTGTTCGGGGCCTTTAAGAAGCAGTTGAAACACTTTATCGACATCAAGGTCAAGGGTAACATCGTTGTCGAACGGCTCTGGGCGCAGTACCTGCCGGCGCCGTTTCTTTCCATCGTGATAGATGACTGCATCAAGAACGGCCGGGACTATAACGACGGCGGGGCGCGGTACAACACTTCGTACATTCAGGGGGTCGGATTGGGCAGTATCACGGACTGCCTGACAGCCGTCAAGTATCATATTTTCGACAAACGTGACATGAGCATGGCCGAACTGCTCGCTTCGCTGCGGGATAATTTCGAGGGGGATGGTTCTCTGCGCAATAAGCTTCTAAATGAAACACCGAAGTACGGCAACGATGATGATTACGCCGACAGCCTCGCGCGTGAAGTGTTTGAGGCGTTTTTCGAGGTCGTCGATGGCCGGCCGAATACCAAGGGCGGGCATTTCCGCATCAACCTCCTGCCGACGACATGCCACGTGTATTTCGGCAGTGTTATCGGTGCCATGCCCGACGGCCGGAAAAACGGCGAGCCGCTTTCGGAGGGCATCTCCCCGGTTCAGGGGGCGGACCGCCACGGCCCCACGGCGGTTCTGAAATCGGCGGCCAAAATCGACCACCTGCGCACCGGCGGGACTCTGCTCAACCAGAAGTTCACGCCGCAGGTGCTGGCCGACGACGACGGCCTGGACAAGCTGGCACACCTCATCCGGGCCTATTTCAAGATGGACGGCCACCACATCCAGTTCAATGTCGTGACGGCGGACACTCTGCGGAAGGCGCAGGAAACACCCGAAAAGTACCGCGACCTGATCGTCCGCGTCGCGGGCTACAGCGACTATTTCGTCGACCTCGGGACGGATCTTCAGAACGAGATAATCAAGAGAACGGAACAGGGATTGAACTGATCACGGTTTAAAAAATCCGATGGTGCGTAGGAACACCATCGGAAAGTGGAACTCCACCCGTCCGTGGACAAATCACTTTGTCCCCCCTCTCACCTAAGGACAGGCGCCCCCCGGTCCGCATCTGAGTATATCAAGAAACGTGCCGACATATCGGCGGATCGCCAAAAGCATAAGCTGAAGACAATACTCTGGTTACGGGTCTCTCGGGGTCAACTAAGTCTTGCCTTCAGGGTCATGCTACCCCCAAAGGTGCAAATAGTCGGAGTATATTCTACTCTATTCCCGGCTGCTGCCGTTGTAGGGTGGGGTTTCGCGGATGCCTTCGTCGGGGGTGCACGGCTCCGGGCCGGTCGGCATGCCGAACAAATAACTCACCATGTAGCAGACATCGGAGATGTTGCCGTTCTTGCCGTCACAGTTGAAATCGGCCAGCGAGTGTGGCCAGAAAGGAGGACGATCTTCCACTTTGCCAAATAGAAAGGATAGAAGACAAGCCAAATCCTGGACGTTACACTTGAGATCGATGGTCAGGTCACCCGGCAAGAAAGCGGCGATGTCGTCATACGGCATCAACTGCGCCTTCAGCGGGTATTCACTTTGCCAGTTCCGCCACAGAATCACCGCCTGCCCCGCATTATTCAGATCACAACTGACACCCAGACCTATCCAGCCTCCCTCGCCGAGGTCATCATTTATGCGGTAGTTGTAGCCGACGAGGCTTCCTTCCGGATCGATTTTCTGAACATACAGGTTACGAGGCGCATAACCGAAGGAGTGTTCGCCGGGGTAATCGCGCGCGTCCAGCCACGCCACCAGCAGATTGCCACTGTCATCGCAAGCGATTGACGGGAAGATCTCCTCGCCACCGCAGATGTACAGCGAATCGGTGTCGTTGATCCGGACCGGATCGTACTTGGCCGTGCCGTCGGAGTTGAATCCGCGTACAAAGACTTGACCAGAAGTGAAACAGGTTGAACTCTGGGTGTCGGGACCATACCAGGCAATATAAAAATCGCCGTCGGACTCGACCGCCAAATCGAACTGCTCTGAATTGAAGGTACACACGGAAGTATCGTTATCGAAGCAGTCAGCTATCATGATATCGGAGCGAGGCGTGCCGTCAGCGTTGTACACCACATAGAAGGTGCGATCATAAGAATCCTCGTGCCAGGCCACCACAAAGGAGCCGTCATCGGCAATACCTATCAGGGGATACTTCCTAATCATCTTCTGCGGAAGCGGACCTGGCAACGACGTTGGCACTAGTAAGGGCCCGAGACTGTCGCCGTCGGGGTAGTAGAGACGGGCGTAGACACTATCCGCTGCTGGCTCTGCCACTGACTCCACCCTGGCGTGCCAGACCATCCCCAAAACACCACGGCTGCTAATATCGCAGGTGCCGCAGCCAATGACCAGATCCCCATCCCATTGGTAATCCAGGTCGCAGTCAAAACAAATGGCATCTCCCATCCTCGATCCGTCAGGGGCAAAACGCCAACCGGCAGTTCGAAAACGATACGCGTGGGCCGGACCAATCTCAACCGTGCCCCCTATAAACGTTGTCCCCTCGTGATTGGTGCTTGAGAACAGTGGCTGTGACGCCTGGTCATAGACGGTGTCAGCGTGCACCGTGTCGGGAAGAAATCGCATCACCGGCTGAGTCTTATCGCCGTACTTGTCAAAGCGATTGAACAGGTAAAGCAGATCCACCGCGTCACCGTACATCCCGGTGCTGTTGGTTTCGGATATCCTACCGACGGAATCAATAGATACATCCCCCCAGACGGCATACTCCGGGTTGACCGTCTCGACGGTGTCGTAACATACAAAATCGTTCCGGGTAACAAGCGGGTCCGCAGTAGCGAGGGAGCAGAGACACATCACGCCGACCAGCACCCAGCCAGCGACGTTCGCTCTGCGACTGCCGTCGCAACTCATATCGACCTCCTTATTCTCTGGAATCAGAGCGTAACAAGAACCCTCACAAGAATATAAGCATAGGCTCCCTCCATGTCAACGGCTATTCTGCCGGGTCAGATGGTATGTCAAGTAAGTAGTCCACTATGTGGCACACGTCGAGGATGTCGCCGTTGATATCGAGATTCACATCCCCCGGTACAATGGTAGCCACTTTGTTATGTACCATCAACTTAGCGCTGACACCGTAGTAGCTCTGCCAGTTATGCCACAGAATGACCGGCTGATGGCTGTTGTCGACGTCACGCCCGGCCGAGTCAATACTCACGTCGTTCCAGCCGCTCCGGTCTATATACTCCGTCCCCAGCGTATCATAGCAGATAAAATCGTTTCGGGTGACCAGCGGGTCAGCTGCTACCGGAAAGCAAAGAGCCAGTATGCCAATAATGGCTAACCCAGACAAAAGAGCTTTTTGAATCGATCTGCAAATCATAATCGTCCTAATGTGTCTGCCTCACTCCTTCGGCGGCGGGTGCCGGCCGCTGTCGTTGTAGGGTGGGGTTGGGCGGATGCCTTCGTCGGGGGTGCAGGGCTCCGGGCCGGTCGGCATGCCGAAAAGATAACTCACCATGTAGCAGACATCCGAGATGTTGCCGTTTTTGCCGTCACAGTTGAAATCGGCCATAGAACGCGGCCAGAAGTTCACACTGTCCTCCGAACTGCCGAAAAGGTAGGTGAGAATATAGGTCAGGTCAGAGATGTTGCCTTTGAAGTCGAGATTCAAATCTCCCGGCACGAAGGTGGCGATATCGTCATACGGCATCAACTGCGCGCTCACCCGGTAGTAGCTCTGCCAGTTGCGCCATAGAATTATCGCCTGACCGGCATTGTTCAGGTCACAGCCGACGTTCTCCCCCAGCCAGCCACCCTTGCCGAGGTTGTTGTTGATGCGGTAGTTGGGGCCGACCAGATTGCCCTCCGGGTCGATCTTCTGGACATAGACGTTGCGCGGGGTGTAGCCATAGATGTTGTAACCCGGGTAATCGCGCGCATCGGACCAGGCCACCAACACATTGCCGTTGTCATCACAGGCTATCGACGGGTAAATCTCTTCCCCCTGGCAGACATAGAGCGAATCGGTGTCGTTGATGTGGACGGGATCGTATTTGGCCGTGCCGTCGGAGTTGAAGCCCCGCATGAAGATCTGAGCATACGTAAAACAGGTACCGGTGCCGAAGTCCGGACCATACCAGGTAATATAAAAATCGCCGTCCGACTCGATAGCCAGGTCGATATACCTCGAATTGAGGGCGCAGCTGGCAGTATCGTTGTCAATACACTCAGCTATCATCATATCCGAGCGGGGAGTGCAATCGGCGTTGTAAACCACGTAGTATGTGCGACAATAGCGTTGCTCATGCCAAACTGCCACGAACGACCCATCATCGGCAACGCCTATGCGAGGATACTGCAGCAGGATATCCTGCGGTAACGGACTCGGCAGGGACATTGGCGCTATGAGCGGACTGAGGCTGTCACCATCCGGATAATACAGGCGGGCATACACGGTGTCATCGTACGGCGATGATAGCATATCAGCGTTCCAGATCATCCCCAGGACACCCTGGTTGTTGATGTCGCCGGCGCCACTGCTCACGGAAAGGTCACAACAATAGGTTATATCGCAATCAAAACAGATTGGATCCCCCATCTTGGCACCATCCGGGCCGAAACGCCAGCCGACCGTGCGGATCCCGTAGGCGTGGGCCGGACCAATCTTGACCATGCCACCGACAAACGTTGTCCCTTCGTGATTAGTGTTCGAGAAAAGTCGGCTCACAAGCGCGTAGACAGTGTCGGCGTGGACCGTGTCGGGTAGAAAAAATATCACCGGCTGGCTCTGGTCACCGTATTTGTCAAAACGGTTAAACTGGTAAAACCCGATAGAGGAAAAGGGGTCAGTGTATACTCTTGTCGAGTTCGTTTCCGAAATGCGGCCTGACGAATCGATACTGACGTCCTGCCAGCCGCTCAAATCCGGGCTGACTGTCCCCAGCGTATCATAGCATATAAAGTCGTTCCGAGTGACCAGCGGGTCGGCCGCGGCCACGGAGCAAAAACATAGTACGCCGGCGAACACGCATCCCGTCAAAAACTCTTTTTGAATCCATCTGCAAATCATAGCAATCCCCGCATGAGAGTGTATTGGTAACTCCATAAACAATATAGGCATATTTTTCTTTTAGTCAATGGCGGACTTGCCGGACCGCCGGGCAAACGAGGACTGCGTAGGTATAATTTCGGGGCGGAGTAGCATGACCCCGCCCCGAGTTAGGAACTCTCGTCATTCTTATGGCTCGTTCTTGAGCAGGATGGTAGTGTTCGACCGGCCGAAGAAGCCAACTTGCAGGCGGTGCAGATACACACGACCGGATGGCGGTCAGCCGGCCAGGTTATCACCTCCCGTCAATCCTTAAGGGTTGGCAGCCGCTCGCGCCTGTTGGCCGAGGGCTGCGCGCTCTTCCTTGCGTATGGTCCAAAAGAGTTCTGCTGTGGCGCCCATTGTCGCTTAATCGATGTTGGCAGCATGAAAGACTTTTGCAGACCTACCCTGCCAGAAA
>JAOUEU010000197.1 GCA_029858555.1 Candidatus Zixiibacteriota bacterium | reverse complement strand
ACCACTATGCCCAGAACGACGAGCACGCTCTTCAAATAGCCCGAAACATCGTTGAAAATCTCAACCGGCCGCCGCGCTTTGAGGTGGATATGGCCGAACCGGAGGACCCGTATTATGATCCTGAGGAGCTTTACGGTGTCGTGTCACATGATGTCCGCAAGCCATACGATGTACGCGAAGTGATAGCCCGTATCGTGGACGGCTCCCGCTTTCACGAGTTCAAGGAGCTGTACGGGGCCACGCTGGTCACCGGGTTCGCCCGCATCATGGGATACCCGGTTGGCATCCTGGGCAACAACGGTGTGCTTTTTTCGGAGTCTTCCCTCAAGGGAGCGCATTTCATCGAGTTGTGCACGGAGCGCAAGATACCGCTGGTCTTCCTGCAGAACATATCCGGTTTCATCGTGGGACGGCAGTATGAGGCCGGCGGCATCGCCCGTGACGGCGCCAAGCTGGTCCATGCCGTGGCCAACGCGGACGTGCCCAAGTTTACGGTCGTGGTAGGTGGTTCTTACGGCGCCGGCAATTATGCCATGTGTGGCCGGGGCTACTTCCCGCGCCTGATGTGGATGTGGCCGAACGCCAAGATATGTGTTATGGGCGGTGAACAAGCCGCGGATGTTTTGGCGCAGGTCAAAATCAAGCAACTCGAGGCGGAAGGCCAGAAACTAACCGAGGACGAGGTCACGAAGATCCGTCAACCTATCATTGACAAGTATGAATCGGAGTCGACGCCGTATTATTCGGGGGCCCGGCTGTGGGACGACGGTATGGTCGGCATGACGGAAACCCGCCAGGCCCTGGCCCTGGGCATAGCCATGGCGTTGAATGTGGAAATTCCGGACCAGAAATACGGCGTGTTTCGCATGTAGACGGCAGACTATATTTGCAGATTGGGAAGAAGATGGAATACACGACAATCAGGTATCACAAGGAGGCGGAGATTGCCCGGGTGACGTTTTGCCGGCCGGAGGTGCACAACGCCTTTAACAGCACCGTCATCACCGAGATGGCGCACCTGTTTGCCGAACTCGATAAGGATGACGATATTCGCGTGGTGGTGTTGACCGGCGAGGGCAAATCGTTCTGTGCGGGCGCGGATTTAAACTGGATGCGGTCGGTGGTGGACCAGTCGTTCGACGAGAACCTGGCTGAAGCGACGGCCCTGGCCGACCTTTTTTACAGGATTTACACTTTTCGCAGACCCGTTATCGGTATGATCAACGGGGCCGCCATCGGCGGCGGCACCGGTTTCGTCGCCGTGTGCGATGTCGCCATCGCGGCGCGATCCGCGAAGTTCTCGTTTTCCGAGGTCAAGATCGGTGTTGTCCCGGCCTGTATCGGCCCATACGTCATAAAGAAAATGGGCGAGGGTAAGGCCCGGGAACTCTTTATCACGGGGGAGCGCATGAATGCCGACCGCGCTTTCGACGTAGGCCTGGTCAACCGGGTGGTCGATGATGACGACCTCGATGGGGAAGTGGACGCTCTCGTCAAAGCTATTCTCTCGTCGGGGCCGGAAGCGGTAGGCATGGCCAAGAAGCTGGTCAGCGAAGTGCCGGGGATGAAACCGGATGAGTTCAAGCCTTTCACGGCTGAGATGATCGCCCGCCTGCGCATCTCGGATGAGGGCCAGGAGGGTATGGACGCATTTTTGAACAAGCGCAAGCCAAACTGGGTGAAACCGTAACTCTGTAGTCAACATATGGTCAAAATGGAAAAGCTTTTTAACAAGATAATGGTGGCCAATCGTTCCGAGATCGCTATCCGCGTGATGAATGCCTGCCGGGTGCTGGGCATTCCGTCGGTGGCGGTATATTCCGACGCCGACGTCAACAGCAAGCATCGCCTCTATGCGGACGAAGCCGTGTACATAGGGGCTTCACCACCCCGCGAGTCCTATCTCGATATGAGTAAGATAATTGACGCCGCCCGGGAAACCGGCTGCGATGCCATACACCCCGGGTACGGCTTTCTGGCCGAAAACCCCCGGTTCGCCCAACTTTGTGCCGACGCGGGGATTGTCTTTATCGGACCTACCGCGGAGGCTATCCGCCTGCTGGGAAATAAGGTGGAGTCGCGGATAAAAATGGCCGAGGCCCACGTACCGTTGATACCGGGCATGAAAAGCACCAATGACGACATCGCGCTCTTTCGCCGGGCCGCCGACGAGGCTGGTTACCCCGTCATGATCAAGGCGGCCGCCGGCGGTGGGGGCAAGGGCATGCGCATAGTGCATGACGCCAAGGACCTGGAACCGTCAATCGAGGCCGCGCGGCGAGAAGCCAAGAATGCCTTCGACGACGACACCGTCTATCTCGAAAAATACATCGTCAATCCCCGGCATATCGAGTTCCAGATTCTGGCCGACCAGCACGGCAAGACCGTCCACGTCTTTGAGCGTGAATGTTCCATCCAGAGGCGGCACCAGAAGATAGTGGAAGAAACGCCGTCGGTAGCACTCGATGACGCCATGCGAGCCAAAATGGGCTCTGACGCCGTCAAGGTGGCCCAGGCCGCCGGTTACACCAACGCCGGCACGGTCGAGTTCCTGTTCGATGAATCGGGCCATTACTATTTTCTCGAGATGAATACGCGGATCCAGGTAGAGCATCCCGTCACCGAGCTTGTGACCGGGACCGACCTGGTGGTCGAACAGATTCGCATCGCCGCCGGTCTGCCGCTGAGCGAGGCCCTGAGCCACCTGACCCAGCGCGGCCACGCCATTGAGTGCCGCATCTATGCCGAGGATGGGGAGAATGATTTCTTTCCTTCCACCGGCACTATCGTGCACTACTCCGAGCCGGTTGGTCCGGGAATCCGGGTCGATTCCGGCATCATGGCAGGCTCCGATATCACCATCGATTACGACCCCATCATGGCCAAGCTGATTGTCCACGCGCCGGATCGGGAAATGGCCATTCGCAAGATGATCGATGCCCTGAACGAATACAAAATCCTCGGTGTCAAGACATCCAAGAAATTTATGATCGATGTCCTCAAACATCCGGCTTTTGCCGCCGGCAAGACCTTCACCAGTTTTATCGAGACCAACATGGCTAACAGACAGACGGATTTGGAGTCTTTCAAAGAAATCGCCGTCGCCGCTGCCACGGCCGCATCGCTGTCATCCTCATCCACAACAGCCGCCCCGGGCGGGGGGAGAAGCGCCTCGGCGACACCCTGGCAGGTTATGGGGAGCTGGCAGATTGGAGACGGTATCCATGAATAGTCAGGATTTCGTTTACGGTGACGGAGAAGTCGTTACGGCTTCGTTTGAAAAAGACGGCGAGACTATTCGCGTGACGGTGGGCGAGAAGCAGTTCGAATTACGACCTGTGGGGACAAACCTTTACGCGACCACCATAAACGGCGCGCGCTCGCACCTGGCCGTAGTCAAGAGCAAGGGTGTCTACTATATTGACTTTGATTCGGTGCTGCTGGAAGTAAAGGAACCATCGGAACTGGGCGTTGCCGGCGGCGCCGGCGACCACGGAGCTGAGAAGGACAAAATCTATGCTCCCATGCCCGGGAAGGTCGTCAAAATACTGGTGGCCGAGGGCGACCGGGTGGACGTCAAGCAACCCATGGTGATTGTAGAGGCGATGAAGATGGAAAACCAGGTGAATGCCAAGGCGAAGGGGACTGTAAGGGCCGTCAATTTTGCCGAAGGCGACCAGGTTGACACCGAAAGTCCCATAATCGAACTTGACCTGGAAGAACAATAGCGAGCCGAGGATACATCAAAAAAGCCGGGGCGTTCGCTCCGGCTTTTTTTTAGCAAGTTGATAACGAGCTAGAAAAATCTCAGGCCAACCGTGACCGGGATGAACGAGGTCGCGTCGCCTTCCGTGTTCACGTTGACATAACGTCCCTGGAGAAAGAGCTTGACAGTCGGGCTAACCGTCCAGTCAAAGCCGGCGCCAATATTCCAGTACATCTTATTCTGATCTTCCGGGATGCTGGCGTTCAGGGTGCTGGTGATAAGGCTGGTGCCGGAAAACTCCGATTGCTTGACGTTGGCCATGCCCAGACCGCCGAAAACGAACGGGGCGACCGGAGCGGCCGGCAGGTTGAAGCTGTAACGGCCGTCAGCGCCAAACATCCAGACTTTCGAATTTCCGCCGTCGATACCGGACAGGTCGCCAAAGTCAAAACCAAAGCTATGGTACTCGACTTTGCCCACCACCTGCAGCATCGGCAGAGCCTTGTAGCCGGCGCCGATCATGCCGTGGTAGCCGGTATTAAAACCGTCTTTAAAACCGTCCGGTGAACTCGGGACACTCACTGCCCCGCCTGCGTAAATGCTGAACGGAACCGGCGCCGTGGCGTTAGCGCCAAGGGCAAACACGGTTAACACAAAACCAATCAGCAAGAGCTTCTTCATTTGGACCTCCTTCCTGAAGAAATTTAACCTTGCCCATTAAATCGGCTAACCTGCTGACTTACTTTAACTATCCAGCCAGGGTCTTCCGGGGATAGGTGACAATTTTAATCCTGTTAGCGAAGGCTCAAATAGACATGAAAGCGGTCAGACGATTCCGACCGCGAGGGGGAGAAAGTAAAGACCAACTGACTGCGGCATCCGTAGGCCAAGCGGCAGTCAACTCATTGGAATATAACAGATTGCGCCTTACTGAGAAAAGACGATTGTGAGCGGTACCTGCTGAGGTCAGTATATGAAGGCCGTAATCCCGATCCCGACCTGGAGCGTGGTGCCGTCAAGGGATTCGGCATTCTCGGACTCCGGGTCCATCGTATCCAGCGAATAGCGGGCGCCCAGATCGGCACCGACCGTATTTGAGAGCATATATACCAGTCCGGCCTGACCGCCGAAACTCATGAAAGTGCCTTCGGTGCTGGAATCCTCGCGCTCCCGTTTCTGCTTTCCGTAGCTGATGAAGGCCTTGAGATATGGATACACCAGACCCCGGGCATCAGTGCGGACCGGCTTCAGGTTGAAGAAATAACCCGCCGTGGGGCCAAAACCAAAATATGTATCCTTTTCGGTGCCCAGGGACTGGCGGGTGAACCTGAATTCGCTGCCGACCATCAAACCCGGTGCGACAAAATAGGCAATCATGGGCATCACGCTGATGGTGGTCCTGTTATCGCCGCCGGAGCTCGAATCGTCGTCGAGGCCATAATCTTCGTAAAGGTCGCCGCTCTGACTGGCGAAAAAGGCAGAGCCGTCCAGCATCAAGCTGCCTTTGTCGACAGGGCCGCGCGCGTCCGACTGCGCCCGAGCCGCACCGCTTACGAGGACCGTTGCCACGACAAAGAAAAAGCAGATAAGTCTTTTCGTCATATGGTGCCCACGCATGACGCCCAAGAGTAATCGACAGGTGACCTTCTGTCAATTAAAAAAGCCCCGCCAGGCAGCGGGGCTTCGTAATATTGTAAAAAGGTGCTATCGTGCTCGTAGCCGTTAGAAGCTGACACCGACCATGACGGAGATATTGGTATTTTTGACTTTGGGATCCTCGGTCAGCGCACCCCATTCAAAGCCCTCTAGGTCCTCCGCTAACTCCTCCATGGTTTTGTTCCATTCTTTGTAATCGACAAACTTGGTCATACCCATCGTATAGCGGGCGTCAAAAGTGATCGTCATGGTTTCCATCTGAATGGCGGCTCCCGCTCCGAAGGCAATCCCTACGTCCATGCTCTTCAGGCCGTCCTTGATGTCGATACTGCCGCCATTGCTCAGCTTTGCACTCATGAGCATCGCCACGGCCGGGCCGGCGAAGATGGCAGGTTTTAGATTACCTTGCATCTGCGGCGTAAATTTGAGGAGTATCGGTATCTCGATGTAGTCCGCCTTCCACTTTAAATCGGCTGCGGTCTTGGCGCCCTTCATCATGTAGAGGACTTCCGGCTGAACAGCGAACTGCGGCGTGAAATGGTAGGTGATAAACCCACCGCCACCGAAGCCGATCTTCATGTCCCAGCCTTCGGCGTCATCCCCGGCGAGATCGGCCATGTTCACACCGACCTTGAGACCTTTG
The DNA here is from genome assembly GCA_029858555.1 of Candidatus Zixiibacteriota bacterium. Classification (GTDB taxonomy): domain Bacteria; phylum Zixibacteria; class MSB-5A5; order GN15; family FEB-12; genus DAOUUR01. The sequence goes on along the minus strand of JAOUEU010000197.1, from coordinate 173 downwards.
CCGGTCAGACCGACGGCCTCATCCTGAGCGAACGCGCTCAGTGCGAAAAGCAACACTACGGCCACGCTCACTAGCAATGTTCTCATAGAAACCTCCTTGGTTATGTTGCCGTTCGGACAGAGTATAGCCCTATCCATTATCTCTTTGTTTCACCCTCAAGGTCAAACAATGCG
>JAOUEU010000196.1 GCA_029858555.1 Candidatus Zixiibacteriota bacterium | reverse complement strand
AGTCTGCATCGACAGGAAGGTCTGCCTTAATTGGGGGACATTGTCGAAAACCAGGTTCATGATCGCGGCGAAAAACTCAGGCGCCGGTTTGTCGCGGAGAGCCTTGACGCTGACATCCTGGCCAAACAGCACCACCGTGTCCTGGAGAACGCTGTCGGACAACTTGGGCAACATCGTCTCTATCGTTGGAAGAACCATGTTCCGGAATTCATTGGCAGCATCCGGGTGCATCATGCTCGAGTAGGCATCCCAGTCCATATTCGCCAGGGCACTATTGGCCTGCTCGGCGACCTTCGACGCCTCGCCGCCAGGCGCCTTGGGTGATTGCTGGCAACCGCCCGCTAGAAGCAAACCGGTCATGGCTGTAACGAAAATGAAGAGTGGGAAGCAAACCGAGCGGAACAACCGGCCTCTTTCGGCATTGGAAAATAACTGCATCCTGTTCCTTTCAGTTAGGGTTCGGCGAACATCGCACCAGCATGAGCTTGCGCGGGGCCGACTCTTAAAGTAACGACTCTCAACGAATCTGCAAACTACTTTTCATACCATTTGAGTTCGTCTATGCGTGCAAATTCTTCTCTGAGATTATGCGTGGTCAGGAGGCTGCCGGTGACGCGATCGAAAATCTGAAACTCGGCCGCCACCTCAATCTTATGGGTCGTATCCGGCAGGACTATGCCTCTTACTTTAAAGTACTCATAAATACGCTGGTTGAAGAAGACCGGCCGCGTGTCAAGAGCGCGCCGGTCGAGGCGGTCGGCTTCGATAATGATCGAATCCGCGCTCACGGGCAGGTGGACGGTCATCGCCGACAGCCGCGGTACGCCAAACTGGGCTGTATCATTGTCATCCGAGAGCTTGTCGGCCGACTTCAACTCGATTGTGAACTCGAAGGTGTCAACACCGGCAAGATTGCCGATTTCCATCGCCCGGATCATGAATTTGACCTCGTATTGTCCGACGATCAGCTTCTTGTTTTTGGGCACGACGTGATAGGTTTTCACGAGGGTGTTCGGGCCAAAGCGGGCAAAGAGGCTGCAGCCAATCAGAAGAACGGTGGCGAGCAACGCAACTCCGGCATGTCCGGCACATATGCAGACTTTGATCCGTTTCAAAATAGTACCGCTTTCTCCGTCAGCCGCACTAGACAGTCTTTCTGATGACATCCAGCAACGTGCCGTCCCGCCACTCAATTACGTGAACAACTTCATCCGAGGTTTCGGCCGCCGGCGGTACGGTTCCAAATCCCGCCGCCACCGCCTGCGACTTCTCATGTAGCTCCTCTATGGACACCAGGTTGACACCGTATTTCGAGGCGTTTTCCATTATCGCTTCTCGGCACCGGCTTTTGCTGGCCGGGTTGACGGATGCATATTCCTCGGTGACAATCACGTCGATAACCTCACCGGGAGTAGTCCGGGTGTACACTTTATCTACCACTTTAGGGAAACCCTTACCGTTTTTGCCGGTGGCCAGGGGCATGAAAATTATCGTCAAATCGGCTCCGGCGGCTACATCCTGTCCGCCGCCGATGCCCCCTATAATACGGCCGTTGGCACAGACGGTGTTGAGGTTGAAGCCAAGATCCACCTCGAGGGTGGAGAGAACCGCCAGGTCGAGCATGTTCACGGCCGATTCCTTGTTGGCCACCGAAGCGTAGTAGGAAGTGGTGATCTCGTGATGTCGGGGATTCGTCAGCATCGATTCGAACATCCTCGGGCTGGGCTCAAAGAGCTGGCCGTGCATAAGCTGATACAGGGTGCCTTCTTCGAGCATATCGACATGCAGCGAGGTCACCCCGCCTATGGAGAAGTTGGCCCTGATTTTGTCTTCTTTGAGCATACTCCTGATATTCTCCAGGATGAGAAGGCCGGCGCCACTGCCCACCTGGAAGGCAAAATCATCTTTGACCACTCCGGAGGCCCGAATCACCCTGGTAACATTGTCCGCCACCCGGGCATTGAACGGATTAGCCCTGGCTTTATCCATATCGAGCGTGCCGGAGCCGATTCCGGCGTTAAGTCCGGGAGTTTCGACCGGGACAACGAAATCGACCTGCTCCATGGAAATCGGGGTCGGCATGACAAGGGTTTCACTGATGGTGCCGACCAGCAAACAGACATACTCGGCATAATCGACCTCGGAAAAAAGACCCACCGGGCCGCAGAGATGCTCTGGCTTCCCCAGAAGGCCGTTGGCATTGCCCCAGATATCCGCGATCGGCACGGGGCCAAAACCCACCTTGACGGCGACTTCTCCAGTTTGCATTTTTCGCACCCGGTTGCCGTGTGAAAACCCGACCGAGACCCACGGCAGAAGGTCACCGCTGGTGATATTGGCGCCGAACTTACTGTAGACATTGCCGTAGATGCCGCCAACAGTTCCATCCTTTATCGCCTCCATCAGCCACGGGTCGACGTGGTCAAAAAAGGCGTTACCGTATATCTTGACGTTTTTCTTGCCGGTTTCTCTCAGTTTGCCAACCACCAGTTCGAGACCCTTGTCGCCGGTGCGATAATAATGTGGATAAGAGATTGTGTCGCCGTTTTCTATGACCTCCATCACCTGGTCCAGCGCGACGACTTTGCTCTGCCGGTGTGGGATTCTGGAAGTTATTCTTTTGCCAACCAGTCGGCCGGAGAAAGCTCGAGTCGGAAAAGCGGTACTGAAAGGTTCGTAGTCTTTGCCGTTGAAGATCATCCAATGCTCCTTCGTTCTCACAATCGGAGCAATGTATGTCATGGACCGAAAAAAGTCAAATGTCCGCCGTTAACGTAAGGAACCGAGGGCTCAGCCTCGCGATTCAAAGCGACCCTTAGGCGTCAATCTAAGCGGGTTTGTAGATGGCAGCCGCAATTACACCCAGGATGCCCATTTCAACAGCGTAACCGACGATGAGAGCCACCGCCATTCCGGCAGGTATGGGATGCACGGCATAGTTGATTAGTGTAGTGGAAACGCCGAACGTCAACCCGATCAGCAGGCCATAACGAATGCCCTCGGCGACTCCCCTATTCTCGTATCCCTTGACGAAGATATAACAGAAACCAAAAGCCAGGACTAATTGGCCCAGCAACACCCAAACGAAGAATTCCGGCATGCTGTTGGCCGGCCGCAGGGTGTTCTCGATATCGCGGTAGTACCCGGTGAGCACAACCCCGTGCAGGATATATTCGAGAATGAACAGGGCGACCCACACTACGATAGCGGCGACGACATAGCGCTTGACATTCATAGCCCAACCTCCAGGAAACTGAGATTAGTGATCGGCGGCAAATAGTCCAATATAGACCTAAATAATATACACTTACTCGTATATAGAGGCAAGAAAAAAAGACAGGGGCGACACCAAAACCTCATGTCCTTGGCTCTGGCTGAGTAGCCGTCTTATTTGCCGGGGCGCCTGGCCCCTGCGAAAGTAGCACCGTGGCTGTGCCACGGGGGGATTACACTCCCAGTTTCTTGAGTGTTTCCGGAATGTCGGTGAATGTGCGGCAGGCGTGCGCCCCCGCGGCGGCCAGCATGTCCAGCTTTTCTTTAGCGGTGCCCATCCTGCCCTCGACAATCGCCCCGGCGTGCCCCATGCGCTTGCCGGGCGGAGCGAAAATGCCGCCGACCATAGCCAGCACCGGAGTTTTCATCCGGCTGATGGTCTCGGTCGCGCGTTCTTCGTAAACGCCGCCGATCTCGCCGGTCATCACCACTGCCTTGGTCTTGTCGTCCTGCTCGAACTTCCAGAGAATCTCGTCGAAGGTCGAACCCAGGACCGGGTCGCCGCCCAGCCCGACGCAGGTGGACTCGCCGTAGCCGCTGCGCGTGAGAGTGTCTGCGACATAATATGTAATCGAACCGGATCGCGAAACGGTACCCACCCGTCCGGGACTGAAGGCGATATCGGGCATGATGCCCAGGTTGGCCTCACCGGGCGTGATGACCCCGGCGGTATTGCCGCCGATGACGGTAGCTCCATGGGCTACGGCTTCGCGGCGGACGTGCAGCATATCGTGAATGGGAATATGTTCGGGAATGACCACGAGAAACTTGATGCCGGCTCGAATGGCTTCGATGGCGGCTTCCTTGACGGCGGCCGCCGGCAAAAAGATAACGGAGACGTCGGCGCCGGTCTTCTCGATACACTCGGCGACCGTATCAAAGACCGGCTTTTCGAACACGCTCTGGCCGCCCTTGCCGGGAGTGACGCCGCCAACGATATTCGTGCCGTAGGCCAACATGCGCTCGGTATGGAACTTGCCCGCGCCGCCCGTGATCCCCTGGACCATGACGTGGCTGTGTCGGTCAACGAGAATCGCCATTAGTCGCTCCTTTCCCCTTTGGCCAGTTCCACCGCCCGTTTCGATATTTCCTCGATCGGCGTCTCGATACCGTGGAACTCGATCCGGTCGAAAAGCTCCGGGTTCTCGGCCTTGGCCTGCTGAAAGATGCGTACTCCCTCCTGCCACATATTGCCGGTCATCCGCATGACTATCGGTTTGGACAAACCATGATCCTTAAGAAACATCACCACACCCCGAGCGAAATCATCGCAGCGGCTGATACCTCCGAACCGCGCCCCGAAGATGGCCTTGACGGCGGGGTTCTCGTCCAGGAGCACCAGCATCTTGGCGATACGCTCAGGTGACGGGCCGCCCCCGGAATCCATGAAATTGGCCGGTTTGCCGCCGTAGTAATGAATAAAATCGTTGCCCATAATGCCGAAACCAGCCCCGCCGGGAAACATGCCGATGTCTCCATCGAGATCGAGATACGGGATACCCCATTGCTGGGCCTGTTTTTCCCGCTCGGTCATCTCCCCTTCTTCATGCCTCGATTCAATGCCCATCTCCTTGAGTTCGGGGTGACGGAAAACGGCGTCGTCGTCAAGAGAGATGCGGCTGTCGGCGGCCACCAGGTCGCCACTTTTGGTCAGGACAAGCGGGTTTATCTCGACCAGTTTGGCATCAAACCTCTTAAATAAGTCGTAGAGATTGACAATAATGGCCGCACCGGCTCTGAGCAGCTCCCCGGGTATGCCGATCTGCTTCGCGATGCCGAAAGCCTCAAAGGTGTAAAACTCCTCGGAGATATCGAGTGTTTTCTTGATAATCCTATCCGGGTGCTTTTGAGCTGTTTCCTCGATGTCTACGCCGCCCTCACCGGAAGCGATCACCACCAGTTTGTAGTTGGCCCGATCGATAGTCACACCGACGTAAAATTCCTTTTCGATATCGAGTCTCGGTTCGATGAGCAGGGTGTTGACCGGGAAGCCCTTGATTTTGAGTTCAAAAAGACGTTCCGAAACGGTTTTGGCTTCGTTGGCCCCGTCGGCGGGCTTGACTCCCCCGGCTTTGCCGCGGCCGCCTGTGAGCACCTGCGCCTTCAGAACCGCCGGCTGATTCATTTCACTCAGGACGGTGTAGGCTTCCCGGGGAGACCTGGCCAGCCGACCGGGCGGTATGGGGATATTGAATCTCTTGAAGAGTTCTTTGCCCTCGAATTCGTAAAGTCTCATGTTTTTCGGTTCCCGAGCAAGTTCGTTCTCTGCAGGCGCGGCGGGCGCCGGTTAATGGCGTAAATCTAACAGTTTGGAATTCGTTGTCAACAGGAATCGGCCCATCTCATTTAATTGTAAGACAATGGATTAGGCGGACGGCAATGGCCCGGTTTCGGGTCCCGGCGATGTTAAAACTTTACAAGGCGGCACAGGCGCACCAGCTTTTAGTGATTATAGGGAGAGTCTATGGCGAGAATTGCTAACGGTCTTCTGATAACAATCATACTCTCGATTTCAGCGCAGGCGGCAGATTACAGCACCGTCTACCGGAAAAGAACGCCCGGGGCTGATGCTTTTGTTCACATCGAACCACTGCTTGGCGCCTCTCGCGAGATGGCCGGCTTCATCTTTTCCGACAGCGCCAACAAACAGGTACATATCGACTTGATATCGGGTGCACGGATCAGGACGATTGATCTCGACGGATGTCCTGTGAAATCTGTTCATTTGTATAGTCCGGCCCGGGACACTCTTTTCATATACACGGTTCTGGTGCGGTCCGACCAAAGCTCCGGAGAGGTTCCCCTGCTTGCCAGCATTACCGTAACGGCCGACACGCTTGTAACGAGATCCTTCTCACCCGAGTACTATCTCACGCAGGGGCTTAGCTCGGTATCCTGTTGCGACCTGCGTTTCAGC
>JAOUEU010000195.1 GCA_029858555.1 Candidatus Zixiibacteriota bacterium | reverse complement strand
CGGCCCTGTGCGCGCGGGCGCTGGGACCGGAGCGGGTCCTGGGGGTGATGATGCCGGAGGTCGATTCGGTTTCGGACAGCAAGGATTTGGCGCTGAAGCTGGCCGAGACGTTCGGCTTCGAAACCGTGCTGGAGGAGATTTCGGCGGGCCTTGAGGGACTGGGCTGTTACCGCAAGCGCGACGAGGCGATACGGATGGTCTTTCCCGAATACGACGCCAAGACGCACAAGACCAAGATAACCATACCGTCGAGCATTCTCGAGAAAAGCGTTTACAACTACTTCAACCTGACTATCGAGGATGCCGAGGGGAAAGTGCAGACGAAGCGTCTGCCGCTGGACGCCTATCTGCAGGTGGTGGCGGCGACCAATTACAAGCAGCGGCTGCGGATGACGACGCTGTATTATCACGCGGAGAAGCGTAACTGGGCGGTGGTCGGGACGGGCAACAGGGACGAGCACATGCAGGGTTTTTTCGTCAAGTACGGTGACGGCGGAACCGATTTGAAGCCGATAGCGCATCTGTACAAAATTCAGGTATATCAACTGGCGGTGCACCTGGGGATTCCCGAGGATATCATAAAGCGCATTCCGACGACCGATACATATTCGGCCGACACGACCCAGGCGGAGTTTTTCTTCGGGCTCGACTTTTACCACATGGACATGCTCTGGCACGCCCTCGACAGCAAGGTGCCGCCGGAGGAAGCGGCCGAGGTGCTGGGATTGACGGTCGAGCAGGTCAAGCGGGGATACGCCAATATCGAGCGCAAGGTGGTGGCCACCGAGCCGCTGAGGATGCCGCCGCTCGAAGTGGAGTGACGGCGGCGACAGTGTAAGAATATTCAGATGAGGAAATCATGGCTACGGTAGACCAAGCTACGTTACGAGAAAACCTGAGACAGTTTGTTATCGATACCTTCCTGGTGGGCGACGAGGCCGAGAGCCTGGGGGATGCGGACTCTTTCATGCAGAACGGCTACATCGATTCCACGGGGATACTGGAGTTGACGCAGCACATCGAAACCACATACAGCTTCACTATCGACGACGAAGAAATGATCCCGACCAACCTCGATTCGATCAATAACCTGGTCAACTTCGTGGTCAGGAAAACAGGGGGCTGAGCACCCTGCCGTCGGGGCCCCCGCCGGCCGGTGATACGGGCATGTCATGCAAATATTCGACCTGTTGCGTCGCGCCGCATTAACCCATCCGGACAATCTTGCCGTCATTCACGAGGACAATCGCATAACCTATCGGTCGCTGGCAGAGGCGGCAGCGGCGCTGGCCGAATTTCTCCAGCAAAAAGGTCTGAAAAGGGGCGACCGAGTGGCGATTCTTTTCGAGAACTCGGTGGAGTACGTAGTCGGTTTCTTCGCGGTGTTCAAGGCGGGCGGGGTGGCTGTGCCCCTGGATACGTCCCTGACGGCCAAGAGCCTGGCGGCTATTATCAACGACTGTCAGCCGGAAATACTGATGTTCCAGTCGCGGTTTAGGCGCAGTTACGTCGAAATCGTGAAATCATGCCCGTCGCTAAAGCTGGTCATCGCGGACAAAGATCTTTCGAGTATCGGCGGTGATGTCGCGCTGGAAGTACTGGGTGACGTTTTGGGGAATTCAACGGCCGTTCCCGAAGCCGATAACCCCGGCGAAGTTCGATTCGACAGAAATGACGAAAAGCCGCACGAATTGGCGGCCATCTTTTACACGTCCGGTTCGACGGGAACCTCCAAGGGCGTGATGCTCTCGCATCTCAATTTGATATCGAACACTTTCGGCACCGTGGAATATTTGAAGCTCGCCTCGGACGAGAGCGTGATAGTGATTCTGCCGTTTTATTATATTTACGGCAACTCGCTGTTGTTGACGCACGTCGCCGTCGGGGGGACGCTGGTAATCGATAATCGCTTCCTGTATCCCGAAGTGGTGCTGGATACCATGGAGAAAGAGAGAGTCAGCGGTCTGTCCGGAGTGCCATCCAATTTCATGATCCTTCTGAACAAGTCGACGTTCGCTAACCGCAAGCTGGAAGGTCTGCGATACTTCACGCAGGCCGGGGGGTCCATGGCCCCGGAGGTGATCCGCCGTTTGATGGAGGCCTTTCCCACCAAAGAAATCTACATCATGTACGGGCAGACAGAGGCCTCGCCCCGGGTGACCTACCTGCCGCCGGAGAGGCTGAAAGAAAAGGTGAGTTCCATCGGAGTGCCGGTACCGGGAGTGATTGTGGATGTTCTTAACGAGAAGGGGGAAGACGTGGCGGTCGGAGAGGTTGGCGAGATTGTCGTGTCGGGGGATTGTGTCATGATGGGCTACTGGAATCAGCCCGAGGAGCAGGACGAGGTTCTCCGGGAAGGTCGTCTTTACACCGGCGACCTGGCCAAACGGGACGAGGAGGGCCTGATTTACATCGTCGGCCGCAAGAAAGAGATAATCAAGACAGGCGGCAACCGGGTCAGCGCCAAAGAGGTTGAAGAATGCCTTTTGGAGAATGAGAAGATTGCCGAGGCGGCGGTGTACGGAGTCGATGACCCCATTCTGGGCGAGGCGGTCAAGGCAGCAGTGGTGATCAGGGAAGGCTGCCAGGCCGACCCGAAGGAGTTGCAGACCTTTTGCAAGCGCCGGATGGCCGACCACAAGGTGCCGAAATTCATCGAGTTCTTCGAGAGTCTGCCCAAGTATCAGTCGGGCAAGGTCAACAAGCCGTATCTTAAAGAGCGCGGGTAGGCGGCCTGTCCGCTCATTTCCTCTCTTGACAAGTCTTTGAAACGTATTATCTTATAAAAAAGAGCTTGAACGGACCGGACGGCTCCTCCGTCTCTTTAAAGAGAACCCCGGATTTTCAACCCCGACCGCCGAAAGTGATTGGTACGTATGGTCAAAATGCCTGTAAGACTGATTGTCACGCTGGTATTGTTTTCCGGTCTGTTTTGTATCTCAGCCTTGGGGGACGAGCGGGCTGCGCACCGGAGCGGCCCGGTACCCGGAAGGTACATCGTAAAATTAACCCCGAAAGCCAACGTCGGAACGATGAAGCTTGCGCTCGACGCCGGGCAGAGACTCGAGCGAGCCTCGGCTCTGAGGGTGAGGCCTGATCTGGTCGGCGCGGAAAACTGGAGCCGATTTTACGTTTTCACCACGACCGACACGTCACTGACGACATCGGAAGTGATTTCGATGTTCGGCGCCGGCAATGTCGAATACGTCGAGCCTGACTATTACCTCGAGTTTTTCGACTGGCCGGACGACGCCCTGTTCAGTCACCAGTGGTATCTGAACAATACCGGTCAGAGTTACTACGGCATTCGACGCCTGGACGGCGAGGAGAACGACGAGCAAGTCCTCAAAAGCGGCGAGGCCGGCGTGGACATCAAAATCCAGTCATTTTATGACAGTCCTCCGGCGGAAACGGTCAGGGTGGTGGTCGCCATAATCGATTCCGGGATAGACGACGAACATCCGGAACTGCAGGGGCGGATCTGGACAAACCCCGATGAGGTGGTCGACGACGGCATAGACAACGATCACAACGGTTACATCGACGACGCGTACGGTTACGACATATCCGGCGACAGTCTTACCATCATTTATGTCGTGGGAGACAATGATCCGACGGACTACGAAGGGCACGGCACGCACATAGCCGGCATCGTTGCGGCCAACACCAACACGGCCGGGGTGACGGGTATCGCCCCCGGGTCGGAGGTGTTGCCGGTAAAGATAACGCCCAATTCAACAGTCAGCGTGGGGGCGACGGGCATCATGTACGCCGTCGATGCAGGGGCCCAGGTGATAAACATCAGTTGGGGCAGTCCTTTTGAGTCCAGCATGATGAAAGAGGCGATCGATTTTGCGCGGCACAACGGCGTTTTCGTAGCCATCGCCATCGGCAATACCGGCACCAGTGAGCGTTTTTATCCGGCGGCCTTTGATTCGACCTTTGTGGTCGGAGCGGGTAATTCCGACGGCTACCTGACCGACTTCTCGACCTACGGGCCGCACCTGGATATAGTGGCTCCCGGTCTTGATATCCTGTCGCTGCGGGCGGCCGGCACCGATATGTATGCCGCCAGCGGCGAGCCGGGTGTCAGAATAGTCGGGGCCGACGGGCGGTATTACCTCGCTGACGGTACTTCCTTTGCGGCGCCCATAGTCGCCGGAGGGGCGGCGATGCTGTTGTCGCATCGACCGGATTTGAATCTGAGGCAACTCGAGGAAATCCTTCTTCTGGGCGCCGACGATATGCTGGATCCGCTCAATCAAGGGGACTCGCTGGCCGGTTTTGATACTCTTTCCGGCCATGGTTATCTGAACATATCCGCATCGTACGCCCTGCTGGAGAACGGCGGGCTGTACTTTGTCGAGCCAGTTCGGCGCAACCGTTATAAAGGCGACGTCGTGGTCAGGATCGCGCCGGTGATGGGTTATACCGGCAGTTGGGAACTGGAATACTCGCTCGGACTGGGCTCGTCGGAGTGGCAGCCGCTGGCCAGCGGCGACGAGTTACCGGTGGACTCCATCGTCTATGTCTTTTCCAACGGCCCGATTGAAGGGCAGGTGAGCCTGCGGTTGACCGACAAGTACGGCAATACGCGGGAGACGGCCTTTACATATGTGCGGCAGCGCAAAATAGCCATCGCCTCGCCCCAGTCCGGCGCCGAGCTGCGGTATAACGCGCTCATTTACGGGTGGGCCTATGGTCCGGATTTCGATTCGATGGCGCTGTACGGCCAGAAAGGGACGGGGATAATCAGGCACCTGTATTCGTCAACGAAGGAATTTTTCGACTCGCTGATATATATCTGGACGGCCTCGGGCAGCGATACGGGCAGCTTCAACTTCTATCTTCACGGGTACTTCCAGACCGACGACATTGCGGACACGGTATCGGTCACGGTTGCCTCGTCTTTCACGGCGGGCTGGCCACAGAAAATTGCCAGCACGGCGGCGATCACGGCGGCCTGCACGGACCTTAACCGGGACGGCAGCCGTGAGCTAGTCGTGCCGACCGGTACGGGGCTTTACCTGTTCGAAGCCAACGGGACAGTGGTACCGGGATTTCCGGTGTTGCCGCAGTTGGACATGCGGTCGGTGCCGGCAATCTATGATGTCGACCATGACGGTCAGGACGAGATTATCTGCACCAATGACAGCGGCATCTTCGCCTTCAAGTACGACGGCTCACTGGCTGACGGCTGGCCGCAGTACTGCTTTACCGGGATGATACCTTATGGTTACGGTTATCCCAACCCGACCATTGCCGGGTTCAGTTACTGGGATTTGATAGACGGTAAGATGTCGCTGGTGGTTGACTCGGCGGTCGTCATCATCAACAAAGCCGGACACATCCTGGCCTACACCTTCGACGGTCGCTCGTACTTTGCGTCGCTGGGAGGTCTTTTCACCTACTTTGACTCCCGGTCCTCCGATATTTATCGTCAGGGTGGTGAGACCTCGCCGTTTGTGACAGCGGCCGATGTTGACGGCGACGATGCCGCCGAAGTTATTGCCTCCTATACGGCCGCCTATCCCTACGCAGGCACGGCCGCATTTCAGAGCAAGAACGGCGAGCCCGCCTATCATAACTACGACCCGCTGGTGATGAATATCGCCTCGGTTTACGGCTCGGCCCTGGGGGACCTGGACGGCGACGGCAGCCCGGAGATTGTCACGGCCGGCCAGGGTAACGACGACGTGCCGCGTATCTGGGTCAACACTCACGGCAACAGCACGTTTCCGGGCTTTCCGGTGGCGATGCCGGAGGTGTCGGACTGGATCGCGTCATATCCGGTCCTGGCCGATCTGGATCTCGATGGCACGCCTGAGATACTGATGACGTTTTTCGAATTTGATATTTCCTCGCTGTATATATTCAAGGCTGATGGCAGTCCTTACATGCCCAGCGACGGCCGGCCGTTCGGCGTGGCCCTGTCGGAGCCGGTGACGTTAAGCACGCCGACGGTGGCCAATGTCACGGGGGATGAGTACCCCGAAATTATTATCCGCTCCGGCTACATATTCCCGGGGACCGGTCCTGAGCGACTCTATATACTTGACTACAAGGCCGCGGTTCTGCCCGGGTGGCCGATTCCGACGCCATCGCGCGGCAACCTGGTCATGTCGACCCGTTATGCGCCGCTGGTGGATGACCTCGACGGCGATGACCGCGTGGAGATCATTCTGGTGGGTGACGGCATGGATGTCCTGGTATGGG
>JAOUEU010000194.1 GCA_029858555.1 Candidatus Zixiibacteriota bacterium | reverse complement strand
TGGCGGACGGTGAGTATCTGGTTACTTTCACCATCTGGACCGACCCCGAGAGCACGGCGCCCGGTGACCGCCGATGGATCAGCGTGGACTGCCCGGTGCTGGTAGTCAATGGCCTGTTCAATTATCGACTCGGCTCGAGAGAGAACCTGCCGCCGTGGACGATCAGCAACTACGTCAATCTGTGGCTGGGCATTCGAGTTGGTGAGGACCCGGAGTTGTCACCGCGCACCCGCCTGTGCTCGGCGCCATTCGCCTATAAAGCGTGGCAGGCGGATTGGGCCGAGTATGCCGACTCGGCGGGAACGCTGGCCGGGGGCGGGCCGCCACCCATCACCCGGGCGTGCGCCAACATTGAGACGCATACCGCAGGGGCGTTTACGGGGCCGCCCACTGCTTTGGATCACCAGATCAAAATCGATTTTCCGGTGACCTTTCAGAACGGCGCGAATGTCGACCTCTCGGCATCAGCAATTGTCACGTCCGGCACAGGTGCGGGTTTCCCGGCCAGAATCACGGTGTCCAGCGTGACAGAAACGTACGCCATTCTATCTTTGGAAGGCTGGAACGGAGCTTCGTATGAGAATCTTCAGAACGGCGACGAAGTTCAGGTGGCGTACACGGCGATAGAGCGGTGAGAGCCGCCTTTACTCGTACCTGATGACCTCGACGGGGTCGGTGTTGGCGGCTCGCAGGGCCTGGATACCGGCGCATAGCAGAGCCACCAGGATTGAGAGGAAACCGGCCAGGGCGAGCGGTGCCACGCCGACGTCCACGCGGTAATTGAATTCCTGCAGCCACCTATCGCCAAGATACCAGGCCAGCGGCCAGGCCAGGATGTTGGCAGCGATTACGAGTAGAAGAAACTCGCTGCTCAGCAGGCGGACAATGGCCGCGGAGGAAGCGCCCACCACCTTGCGAATGCCCACCTCACGACGGCGCCGTTCGGCGGCGTAAGCCGTCAGGCCGATTATCCCCAGCCCGGCGATAACCACCGCGATCGCCGAAAACAGTCCCACCAGGGTGCCGAAACGCTCATAGTCGCCGTAAAGTTCTTTGATCATGTCATCCAGAAAACGGTACTCGAACGGCTCTCCCGGCAGAACCTGCCGCCATACGCCTCCAATGCGGTCGAGCAGTTCGGCCGGAGGATCCGCCGCCAGTTTCACCACGACATAGCGAAAATCGTCCTCGATAACCTGCATCATAAGCGGCCACTCCCTTCGGTGCGTGGGAAATGCATGGATGTTATTCATCACACCGACGACGGTGTACTCGGTTTCATTGGCATAGAGCGTGGCCCCGAGCGGTTCGGCAAGTCCGAGGCCGGCGGTCACATGTTCGTCCACGATAATATTGTGACTGCTCGGTCCGGCATCTTCAACACCCAGACCTCTCCCCTGCGCGATGCCGATACCGAGCACTGAAGCCAGGTCGGGATCGACGCCAAACATGCGTACCTGGACTCCCTCCTGCTCAGGCCGGTCCGGTGCGGTAAATTCGGATATGCGGGACCATGGCAAGCCGGGCAGCATGTCGATCGCGGCAACGCCCAGGACACCGTCCTGTTTCAGCAGGGTCTGTTTCAGCGGAGTCATCACCCCCTCGCGCTCGATGTTTTGAAGGTCCAGGACGAGTACGTTACTGGAATCGAAGCCTTTATCCCAGCCGTACGAGTACTGCATCTGACGATACACGACGGATGTCACCACCACCAGGATAACGGCCACAGCGAACTGGAAGACAACGAGCACTCGCCGAGTAATTGATTTTCGGGATGCGAAGCCCCGGGCAGCGTTGAGAAAGTGTATCGGTTCGCAGCGGGTAAGGTAAAAAGCCGGATATATGCCGGCGGCCAACCCCGTCAGCAAAGCCAGAAGCAGCACGATGGCGATATTCACGGGTCGGCCCATGCCGGTCACGTCGATGTCCCGCAATACGAACAGGTCGATCACAGGGTAAAGCAGTTCGAAGGCGCAAAGCGCCAGCAGAAAGGCTGCGGCGGTGACCATCAGTGATTCTGTCAGCAGGTGTCGGACGAGGAGCGCTCGCGTCGCTCCCATCACTTTGCGGACCCCCAGGCTCTTGGCCCGGTGAGCTGTGCGCGCGGTTGAGAGATTCACGAAGTTGATGCCGGCAATAACCAGGGTTATCAGGGCGATGGTGCCGAACAGCAGCAGGGAAGTAATATCTCCGAAAGGCCCAAGCTCATTGGCGCGCCCGGAATGCAGGTAAATATCTTCAAGGGGCTGCAAGACATAGGCATACTTGGCGGCGTTCTCTTCGTCAAGATGAGCGCTGACCACCTTGGGCAGAGCGGCCTGGACATCTTCTGCGTCGGCGCCCGGAGCGAGCAGGATATACAGATAATCAATCCAGATTTCGGACCAGTTGTCGCTCGACCTCCCGGCCGCCTCCAGGGTGGCGTATGACAGCAGGGCGTCACACTTAATCTTGGTGTTGGTGGGAAAGTTCTCCAGAATTCCGGCGACCCGGGATTCCCCGTACTCGTCTATGGTGATCATCCGCCCCACCGGATCCGAAGCACCGAAAGCACTGACAGCCAGGTCCTCGGTCAGAAAAACGGTGTTTGGCGCGGCGAGGTCGGCGGCATCGCCACGGATTACATTAACATCAAAGACTTTCAGAAAATCGGGTTCGACCAGCAGGACGGTCTGATTCTTGATTCGCGTCTTACCGGCTTCAATCTTCAATTCGCCAATCGGGCGATGAAACCTGGCGATTGCCTCCACGGCCGGACAGGTCTGCATCAGGGCCGGTCCGAGAGGAGGCGCAGCGCCCGCGAACTCGCCATAGGCCATGATCTCCCCCGTGGTGGTGTAATTTACGGAGACCCTGTAAATTCTGTCCTTCCTGGAATGACAATCCTCGAACGAAAGTTCGTGTTGTATGTAAGCCGCCACCAACAGGCAGACTGTCAACCCCAATGCGAGGCCAAGAATATTGATAAAGGAGTAGGCGGGCTGCCGCATCAGAGATCTCATGGCGAATTTCACATCACTTTTAATCATCACCTATCGTGTCTCCCTATAGATTATGAAGGCCGACATCCGTATTGAGCAAACTCTGTGCCGCCCGTGTTATCGGTTTATTTACAAAGAGTTAGGGCAATCATGAAGTGTGCGACTGTCCGATCTCAGTACGGACGTGTTCGCCAGCGGACAGTCCGGTCAACTATGCTAACCCCGGTATTGCGCCAACGTGATTGGTTGAGCATATTCAGTTTGTGTTCGGCTCTCTCAAACAACCGTGTCCTTTACATGTCGTCCTGTTTCTCTTTTCGCCGCCGATTAAACGACGTATTTTGCCATAATAAAGCCTGAATGCCAGAGATGAGAAAGGAATTCACGCTATGAAAAGAGCATGCAACAGGCTACCGCTGCCGATCGTATTGGCGGTCGTCCTCGGTCTGGGACTGCACCAGGCTTATCCGTGTTCGACATTCGTTCTGAGAGGCCAGAGAGATCTGGTTTTCGGAGGGAATCTGGATTTTTATACGAGCAAGGGGCTGGTGGTGGTAAATAAAAGGCAGGCGGCCAAAACGGCCATGCTGGCCCCGCCGGAGACGCCGGTCAGTTGGGTATCCAGATACGGCAGTATCTCGTTTAACCAGGTGGGAAAGGAATTTCCTTTCGGGGGGATGAACGAGAAAGGCCTGGTCGTCCAGATGATGTGGCTTGACGAGACGGCTTATCCTCCTGCCGATGAACGACCGGGTATCACGGAGTTGCAGTGGATTCAATATCAGCTTGACAACGCGGCCACCGTCGACGAAGTCATTCAGAGTGACCGTGACTTGAGAATATCCAATACCCAGGCGATGTCCCGGCTGCACTATCTTGTCAGCGATGCCTCGGGCAAAGCGGCGGCTATCGAGTTCATAGACGGTCGGTTTGTCTGTCACACCGGCGAGACCCTGCCGGTTGCGGCCCTGACCAACAGCTCTTATGACGAGAGCCTGGAGTTTCATCTGGTCCTGGATACGCTTGGCGCGGCAGAGCAGGTTGCGCATACATCTTATGATTCGAAAGACCGTTT
Organism: Candidatus Zixiibacteriota bacterium; assembly: GCA_029858555.1. Taxonomy (GTDB): domain Bacteria; phylum Zixibacteria; class MSB-5A5; order GN15; family FEB-12; genus DAOUUR01. Next base: position 2,186 of record JAOUEU010000194.1, on the reverse strand, counting down.
CGCGACGATTGCCAGAAAGATAAGAGATTTTGAATCGGAAAAGACCTCTCCGGCGGTCGACTATGCCTTTGATATGTTGAAATCCGTCAGTGCCCCCAGGCGCGGCCTGCACTGCACCGCGTGGAGCATCGTCTACGACGTGGCTAACAGGCGACTGCAGTTCAAGACGTTTGAAAACCGAGATGTCAGGGTTATCGACTTTGACACCTTTGATTTCGCGTGTGCCGCTCCCACGATGGTTCTGGATATGTCCGGGGATTTAAAAGGTGATGTCTCCGCGGTATTCGCCCAATACCGGCCTGAGATGAACAGGGACCTGGTAGCCTCCGTGATGGCGATCTACAAGGAAGCCGGTTTCATGAGTGATATGCCCGATATGGCGATTCAGTTCCTCGTCGGTTATCCTGCGACAGTAGTCTGCCGGGAGGCGGATACGGTCGGGCAGAGCGAGTGAAGGTGGGGGAAACTGCCTCGCCAGTCTGTTTCAGCGGGAGCGTTATTCTGGCCTAAGAATACTGTCGGGACCGGAAGACATACGCCCGGAGAGATGCGTCTCGACGGGGCCGGGTATCAAACCTGGTCGGGCGAGACCCGACTCAGCACTGATTGAAAGCCGAGGCCAGGTTCAATCCGTTTCATATACAACTGGTGACGGTCTTTTCTCTTCTGGGGTCTGTCGCCGATAGGCCGGAATCTAAGTTTTTTCAACACCTCTTCCCCGCGCCTGGTGGCCGCGGTGGCATAAAGGTCCGTGACAGTACCGCCATTGTCGCGGCACGAATCCAGTTGGCGGGCAATATCCTCGAGCAGGCGGTATCCGGCGATGGGACCCATATTGGGCACCATTATCACGGTGAAGATGTACAGCGATTTCAGTTTGCGCATGTTACCGACGGTGTGAATATCATTGGCCCGGAAGGAACGCTCGCGGATCTTGCCGCGGATAAATTTATCGAGCGTATCCGATTTCAGCGGCAGAATCGAGTAGTAGCCGACGATATCGCCGTCACACACGGCAAGGCGAAAGACGGACGGGTTTTTTTGCAGCCATTCGCGAAACGTCTTTTCGGGAATGACTTCTTTCTGTCCCAGCAGAACACGGTCGAGCCGGACGATCGCGGCCAAGTCCGACAGCGCAGCATCTCGAAACTCCAGTTCGGTAATCGAGCATACATCGGGCATCTGGAGGTTCTCCCGCTGCATTCGGTAGAGATATCGGCGAATCGAGAGAGCAATGATGAGGACTATCAACCCGCTGGCGGCAACCACTTGCCATTTGTACTGGTTTATAGGAACCTTCCCAGCGAGACTACGACCCAGTTTGTATAGTGTCCATATCTCGTAGATGACCACCGGCCAGAAGACAATGCGCTCGATGATGTGAACTACTTTCTTGAATACTTCCCAAACCCGGTGCATATCTCTGCTCATCTACTCCGATGCTGAATAGTTGTAAATTGAAACACTGCTTCAAATGCTCGTGTAAGATGCAGAAAGAGGGTGCTGTTGTCAATGATGAATAGAGACGACAGCAGGTGCGGAGGGCGAGCCTGCATGAACATTTTTGCATTGCCTCAGAAGTCTGTTCTGTTTATTCTAAAAGACCATATTTCTGTTTGGGAGGTTCGATGGCGTTCATTGAAAAAGACCGGCCCTGGCTGCATCGCGGCGGCACGGCGGTAATTCTGCTTTTTGTTTTGGCCATATTGTTTAACTGGCCCTACCTCACCGGCGATTTTTTCGGGGACGATCTGATTTTTCTTAACCTGATGGACGATAACTCGGCGGATTACCCCTGGTGGCGCGGAGTGTGGTCGGTCAACCATCTTCCATTTATGGACAATATCTGGTGGAAGGAGTTCGCGTCGGCCGGCAAAAGCGGCATTTTCTGGCGGCCCCTGCCGAGTCTGGCTATTGAGGCCTCACTCTACCTCTTTGGCAGAACGGCCTTTCCCCTGCACCTGCTTGCAATCCTGTTTCACGGGGCTGTGGCGGCGCTGCTTTACCTTCTGGTCAGAAATTTGACCGGCCGTCACGGATTGGCCTTTCTCGCCGGGTTGTTTTTCGTCGCGTGCGAAGACCTCAGTATTGTCATCGGGTGGATCGCCACCATCACCGACGTGTTCTGTGTGCTGTTTATCATGCTGGCGCTGCTGGCCCATGTTCATTGGTTGAAACGACGCCGA
>JAOUEU010000193.1 GCA_029858555.1 Candidatus Zixiibacteriota bacterium | reverse complement strand
GCCTTTTCGCCAAAGATGGCGCGCAACAGACGCTCCTCCGGCGAAAGCTCCGTTTCACCCTTGGGAGTGACCTTGCCCACCAGAATATCGCCGGCCTCGACTTCCGCACCGATGCGGACGATGCCGCTTTCGTCAAGGTTCAGCAGGGCCTCCTCCGACACGTTGGGGATTTCCCTGGTGATCTCCTCGGCTCCGCGCTTGGTATCCCGGACCTGAAGCTCGTACTCCTCGACGTGAATCGAGGTGAAAATGTCTTCGCGCACCAATCGCTCCGAAAGGATGATGGCGTCCTCGAAGTTGTAACCGCGCCAGGGCATAAAGGCCACCAGCACGTTATAACCCAGGGCCAGCTCGCCCCGGTCCACCGACGGTCCGTCCGCGATAATGTCGCCCGCTTTTACCACCTCGCCCGATTTGATCACGGGGCGATAGCTGATACAGGTGTCCTGGTTGGAACGACGGAATTTACTGAGAACATACTCACGGGGCTCGACGTAGCCCAGCTTGCCCACGCGGGGTTTGGCATCGGGTTCTATAACGATCCGCTCCGAGTCGGCGTAGAGTACCGTGCCGTTTTCACTGGCCTTGACCACGGCGCCGGCATCGGAGGCCACCTTGGCCTCCATCCCCGTGCCGATCAGGGGCGCCTCAGCCTTAAGAAGCGGCACTGCCTGCCGTTGCATATTGGACCCCATGAGAGCCCGGTTGGCGTCGTCGTGCTCGAGAAAAGGAATCAAAGAAGCCGCCACCGAGACGATCTGGCGGGGAGACACATCCATGTACTGAATCTCTTCCCGCTTAATTAACGGATAGTCCGAGCGCCGCCGGGCAACCACGTATTCGTTAAGGAACTTCCCGCTTTTATCGAGAGTCTCGTCCGACTGCGCAATGAAATACCGGTCTTCCTCGTCGGCCGACAGGAACTCGATGGTATCAGTGACCTTGCCGCTGACGACCTTGCGATAGGGCGTCTCGACAAAGCCGTACTTGTTTATCCGGGCAAAAGCCGCCAGAGACGTGATAAGACCGATGTTCGGTCCTTCCGGAGTCTCAATCGGGCACATCCGGCCGTAGTGAGTATGGTGAACGTCACGCACCTCGAAACCGGCTCTTTCCCGGGTCAAACCGCCGGGACCGAGCGCCGAAAGACGCCTCTTGTGCGTCAACTCCGAAAGCGGGTTGGTCTGATCCATGAACTGCGAAAGCTGTGACGATCCGAAAAAAGTTTCCACCACCGATGATACCGTCCGGGCGTTTATCAACAACTGCGGCGTCACATTCTCTTGGTCCTTCAGGGAGAGACGCTCCCGGATCGTCCGTGCCACGCGCGACAGGCCGACTGAAAACAGGTTGGCCAGCAGTTCCCCGACCGTCCGCGCCCGGCGATTGCCAAGGTGGTCAATATCATCGGTAAAACCGCGGCCATTGCACAGGGCGCTGAGATAGCGCACGATGGTGACAATATCCTCGTTGTCCAGCGTCGTCTTCTCCAAAGGTATCTGCAACCCCATGCGCTGGTTGATCATGTAACGGCCGACTTCGCCCAGATCGTACCGCTTATTGCTGAAAAAGAACTTCTCCAGAAGCGTCTCGGCCATCTCCACCGTCGGAGGCTCCCCCGGACGAAGCATTGAATAAATCTTGACCAGCGCTTCTTCGCGCGATTTCGTCGGATCTTTTTTGAAAGTGTTTAGAATGACCATGGTCTCGCGGCGTTCGTCGCTGACAACGACGTTGACGGTCTTGAAACCATGATTCGCTAACTTCTCGATAGCATCTTCGGTCATTAACTCGCCCACGGGGTAGATGACTTCACCGGTTTCCTTATCAATCACCGTCTCGGCCAGGTAGGCTTCACCGCCCACGGAAGGCTTTTTGCCCTTCAGCGTGAACTTGGTGGTGGTGTGGAAAAGGTTGACGATGTCCTCGTCGGTGGAATGACCGATGGCCCGCAGCAGAATAGAGACCGGAAACTTCCGCTTGGAGTCGATATATACGTACATGATATCGTTGATGTCGGTGCTGAACTCGATCCAGCTGCCGCGATAAGGGATGATACGGGCCGAGAAAAGCCGCTTGCCGTTAGGATGTATGTCCTCGTCGAAAAAGACGCCCGGGCTGCGATGCAGCTGGCTGACGATAACGCGCTCGGCACCGTTGATAATGAACGTACCCCATTCCGTAATCAGCGGCAACTCCCCCAGATAGACGTCCTGTTCAATGATGTCCTTGACCGCTTTTTCTTCCCCTTCACCCTGACGGGAAATCAGTCGCATCGTCACCAGCAGAGGCGCCGCAAAGCTCATATTCCTTTCCCGGCATTCGGCCACCGTATATCTTATCGGACCGAGATGATAGCCCACATATTCCAGCGCATAATTCTCGTGAATGTCCGTTACCGGAAATATGTCGGAGAAAATCTGATGCAGCCCCTGCGGCTGCCTTTTGGCAGGCTCAACATCCGGTTGAAGAAATTCGTTGTACGACTGAATCTGAACATCCAGCAGATTGGGCATATCGGTCGCGTCCGATATTTTCCCGTAGTTGATTCTTTCAATGGCTCCTACTCGGGACAAAGCGGTAACCTCCTAATAAAGAGAGAAAACCCGCGCCAGCGGGTCCTTATTCAGGGCTGACCTATTTAAAAAAACTTTCAAATTTTCTGGCGATCCTGTCATTACTATTAATATATCTCCCCACTATTTATTTCGGGGAGCCAGCTTCTGCAGTCAATCACCTTCCAACAAGCAAAACACGGGATATTCTTTAAGAACTGCCGCTACCTGCAATGTAACCCGCCGGGAACGCAGATGTTCCCGGCAGTGATGACAATTTGGATTTACTTAACCTCTACCTGTGCTCCGACTTCCTCCAGCTTGGCCTTGGCCTTCTGGGCATCGTCCTTGGACAAGCCCTCCTTGACCTTGGCCGGGGCGCTTTCGACCAGGTCTTTGGCCTCCTTGAGGCCCAACGAGGTCAACTCGCGCACCACTTTGATAACCTGTATCTTTTTGTCACCGGCCGCGTTAAGAACGACGTCAAACTCGGTCTGCTCTTCCTCGACAGCCGCTGCCGCACCGGGCACGGCACCAACGGCCATAGCCACCGGAGCGGCGGCGGTCACACCAAACTTCTCCTGGATTGCCTTGGACAGATCGGCTAAATCCATTGCACTCAGCGCCGATATCTTCTCGACAATCTCGTCAATCGCTGCGTTAGCCACTTAACTTACCTCACTACTTATTGGATTTACACATTATATGTTCGTTCTCTGCCAACCGGCCCGGTCCCCAAACGGCTGGGACATCGCCGCTTAGAAGCAAGGGGAGGCCGATCCACTCGTCCCGCATACTAATTCTCCATTTTTCGCTTGTCAGCCAGGGCATCGATGGAACCAACCAGCTCCCGAAAGAAACCGTCCAGTGAGCCGACCAGTTCGGCGAAAGGTGCTTCCACCGCACTCACTACCAGCGAATACAAAATCTCCTTTGGCGGCAATTCGGCTAGCCGCTTGATTTCGCCGCCACCGAAAACCTGCCGGTCGACGATAAACACCTTCATGCGCGGCAGTTCCCTGTTCTTGTAAGAATCCTGCAGGATCTTGGCCGCTACCGCGGGATCATCACTGGTGAAGGCTATAGCCGTGGGACCTTCCAGGTGTTCTTCCACACCCTCGACTCCGGCTTCTCTGGCGGCCAGCCTCAAAAGAGTATTCTTGGCCACCAGGTACTTGACGTTATTTTCACGCAGGTTTTTTCTGAGGCGAGTTATGTCACTGACATTCAACCCCTGATAGTCGGTCACAAACAGGGAATTGGCGTCCTCAAAAAGTTTCTTCAACCGGGCAACAGCTTCAACTTTGGCTACATTCGGCATTATACGAGGCTCCTCTCCATCACTTCTTCAGGGTCGCCAGTAATTCCTGGTGATCCAGCTTCAGACCGGGGCTCATCGAGGAGCAAATCGTGGCTCCCAGCATATAAGCGCCTTTGGCTGAGGCCGGCTTGGCCTTGTTGACGGCATCAATAAAGGCCATCACGTTCTCACAAATCTTTTCGCCGTCGAAAGATATTTTGCCGACCGCGACGGCTACATTGGCCTGCTTGTCGACGCGAAACTCGATTCGACCACCCTTCAACTCTTTGATTGTCCGGGTCAGGTCCATCGTCACCGTTCCCGTCTTGGGGTTAGGCATAAGACCACGGGGGCCAAGGACCTTCCCCAGCTTACCGATCACCCGCATCATGTCGGGAGTGGCCACGGCCACATCGAAATCCGTCCAGCCTTCCTGCACTTTCTCGGCCAACTCCTCGGCCCCGACGAAATCGGCGCCGGCCTCCTCGGCCTCTTTAGCCTTCTCGCCCTGGGCGAAAACGGCCACCTTGACTGATTTGCCGGTCCCGTTGGGCAAAGCCACTGTGCCCCGAACCATCTGGTCGGCATGCTTCGGGTTGACACCGAGACGAACGGCGACCTCGACGGATTCATCGAATTTGACGTTACGGTTTTCCGTGAGGATGCCGACAGCCTCCTCGAGGGAGTATCTCTTCCGCCGGTCTATCTTGTTTCTGTACTCTTGGTACCGCTTGGAATGTTTCATTTATCTCAACTCTCCCTGTTACGACTGCGATCGACACAGGTTCAAACGAATTATGTTTTTATCTGCTAGCCTATCTCTATTCCCATTGACCGAGCCGTGCCTTCGACTATTTTCATCGCTGCCTCCACCGAGGCGGCGTTAAGGTCGGCCATCTTCTTCTCGGCAATCTCTCGCACCTGGTCTTTGCTGACCTTGCCAACCTTGTCCTTGTTTGGCTCTCCCGAGCCCTTTTGCAGCTTGGCGGCCATCTTCAACAACGTGGACGCCGGCGGCGTCTTGGTGATAAAGCTGAAGGATTTGTCGGAGTAAACCGTTATAATGACGGGTGTCAAAACACCGTTGTCGGCCTGCGTGCGGGCATTAAAGGCCTTGCAGAACTCCATGATGTTTACGCCGCGCTGGCCCAGGGCCGGGCCTACCGGAGGTGCGGGATTGGCGCCGCCCGCCGGAATCTGTAACTTGATCTGTCCTATTACTTTCTTTGCCACTTTACATTAATCTCCCAATCGGCGTCAAGAGCCTCACTTCTTCGCTACCACGCGTTCTACCTGAAGAAAATCCAGCTCCACCGGTGTCGGCCGTCCAAAAATCGAGACCATCACCTTTACTTTGCGCCGTTCCATATTGACTTCGCTGATCGTTCCCGAAAAATCCATAAAAGGCCCATCATTGACCTTTACCGCATCCCCCGCCTGGAAAGGAAATTCTCCCACTTCCTCGGTGCGGCTGCGGTCAATCTGGCCTACAATCTTCTCTACCTCGTCGTCTTTGAGAGGCGTCGGCTTTCCCCCACCGCCCACAAAGTTTGTTATGCCCGGGCAGTTGACAACCAGGTCCTGCGAACTCTTGTCCAGATCAACCTGAACTAGTATGTAGCTCGGAAGGAACTTCTTGGTCGTTGTTGACCTCTTGCCCTGTTTCATCTCGGTGACCTGCTCCGTGGGCACCAGGACCTGTCCAAACTTGTCCTGCAAACCGGAATTCTCAATGGCCGATTCCAGATACTTCTTGGCCTTCTGTTCGTGGCCCGAATATGTATGGACGGCATACCAGCGCAACGCCATCGCTCACAATCCTCCTGTTAGCCCCCGAAAATCCCTTTAACGATGAAGGTCAATATGCGGTCAACGACACCAATAAAAACGGACACCACGATTGAGACAACTATAGTAACAATCGTCGATCCGATTAGTTCGTCCTTTGTTGGCCAGGTTACCTTCCTCAATTCGGCCAACACTTCCTTCAGGAACTTCTTGATTTTTTCCAAGGCTCGTTCTCTTTACTATACTACGCTATAAATTTATCAGGCCAGGAGGGACTCGAACCCCCAGCATCCGGTTTTGGAGACCGGCGCTCTACCAATTGGAGCTACTGGCCTATCCACCTGCAATCACCTGGTTTCCTTGTGCATCGTGTGCTTGTTGCAGAACTTGCAGAACTTGCGATACTCGACGCGCTCGGGATGATCCCGTTTGTTCTTCGACGTATCGTAATTGCGCCGCTTGCATTCGCCGCACGCTAAGGTAATTCTATCTCTCGGCATCTCTCACTAACCTGTTTTCTATTCAGGGTCCTTATTTATCCAGAATTTCAGCGACGACGCCCGCACCCACCGTGCGACCACCCTCGCGAATGGCAAACCGAAGCTCCTTCTCCAACGCGATCGGCGTGATCAACTCCACCTCCATCGTCACG
>JAOUEU010000192.1 GCA_029858555.1 Candidatus Zixiibacteriota bacterium | reverse complement strand
CACCGAGATGGACAAGATCAGGTCCCGGATAGTAATGTTATCACCGGCAAGGATGTATCTCTGCCCGGCGCGACCTCTTTTCAGCGCTGCGATTATACCGGGGGCGACGTCGCGTATATCCACCAGATTGACACGATTGGGGAATTCCGGGATGAGGAAGCGACTGAACTTTTTGAGCGCCTTACCGCGGTCGTCGCCCGTTCGCGAGGGGGCAATTATAATAGACGGATTGACAATTACGAGTTCGGTGCCGCCCTCGCCGGCCAGGCTTCGCAGTTCCTTCTCGGCTGCGTGCTTGGTCAGGACATACGGTATATTCAGATGGCCGAGGTTGAACTCATCGTCTTCAGTGGCGAACAGGTGGTCCTGGCGCCGACGGGACTTGCGGGACAGAGCGCCGATGGCGGCCACGGTTGAGACATGAACAAAGCGCTGCACTCCGGCCTTCCGGGCCGCCTGAAAAAGGTCAACAGCTCCGAAGGTGTTGATGCCCGTGAACTGGGTCAGGCGGTCCTTGCGGAAGTTGACCCAGGCGGCGGTGTGAATCACGGCGTCAATGCCCTCGACGAGATTGGCTATCTCGTCTTTGTTGCGCAAGTCGGCATACCTTTTCTCCAGGTTCAGCGAATCAATATAGGCGGTCTCGGAAGTTTCTCTCAGGTGTGCCACGGGTTTCATGCCGAGGCGTTGAAACTCGTATATCAACTGTCTGCCCAGCGAACCCGATGCGCCGGTGATAAGGATTTTTTTGCCAATTATGTCCATCTGGTCTGCGGTCGATTAAGATACTGTTGCAGTCCGCTATTCATTATATTGAAATAAATGATTTGGCTTTGCTTTTCAAATATTTTTAGTAAAACAACCGCACCGGCATGAAAAAAGTTCTTGGCAGAATCTGGACGGGGTGGAAGCGGTTCGCCCACGCTTTCGGTCGCTTTCAGACGGCGGTCATCCTTACAATCACCTATTTTTTGATCCTGGCCCCGCTGGGACTGTTATTCAGGGTTTTTGGCTGGGACCCGCTGGAAAGCTCGGCCCGGGCCCGGAATAAGTCCACCAACTGGAAGAAGTTGCCTGAAGGCCGAACGGATCCGCAGTCGCTGCGTCGCCAGAGTTGAGTATGAAGATACTGGGGATTTCATGTTTTTATCACGATGCCGCCGCCGCCATAGTAGTTGACGGAACCCTCAAGGCCGCCGCCAGTGAAGAGCGCTTTACGCGGATAAAGCACGACCCGGAACTACCCAAAAACGCCGTGAGATTCTGCCTGCAAAAGGCCGGGACGACCATAGAGGATGTTGACTACGTCGTTTTCTATGACAAGCCCTTCACCAAGTTCGACCGCATCCTCACCGGGTACATGGCGATGCCGGTCAAATCTTTCAAGGCTTTTTTTCAGGCCATGCCGGTCTGGCTCCGCCGGAAGCTGTGGATTGACCATCTCATACACAAGGAGCTGGGCTTTGAAGGCGAGGTTCTTTTTCTGCCGCACCACCTGTCTCACGCGGCCGGCACGTTTTTCAGTTCCCCCTTTCCCGGGGCCGCTATTCTGACGGTCGACGGCGTCGGCGAGTGGGCCAATGCCTCCTATGGATTCGGCGATAACAACCGCGTGCAGCTTCTGGCCGAAATGCGCTACCCCCATTCGGTGGGATTGCTGTACTCGGCGTTCACTTACTACCTGGGCTTTCAGGTAAATTCGGCCGAGTACAAGGTGATGGGACTGGCGCCTTATGGCGAGCCGGTCTACGCCGACCTGATTGAGGAAAAGCTGGTAAGGATTCACGACGACGGCTCAATCCACCTCAACCTGGATTACTTCACTTTCCACCATGGCCTGACCATGACCGGCAAGAGATTCGAAAAGCTCTTCAGCCGACCGCGGCGGGCGCCGGAGACGAAGCTGGAACGGTTTCACGAAAACGTTGCCGCATCCATTCAGGCCGTGACCGAGAAAATCTTGTTGAAAATGGCGCGGCACGTCAGGGAGGTAACCGGTGAGAGGCGGCTGTGCCTGTCCGGCGGTGTCGCACTCAACTGCAAGGCGAACGGCCTTTTGTTGAAAGAGAAAATCTTTGATGAAGTGCATGTGCAGCCGGCCTCGGGGGATGCCGGTGGTGCGACCGGAGCCGCGCTGTATGCCCATTACTTTCTGTCCGGTGAGGACAAACGAGACCAGCCGTTTTTCGGCATTGGCCCGCAGTATAGCGCCGAGGACGTGAAGCAGTTTCTGGATGAGTACGGGATACCCCACACCGCCGACAGCCTGCCGGTACAGCTGGCCCGCCTGGCCGAGAAAATAGCCGGCGGACACATTACAGCCGTTTTTCAAGGCGCGATGGAGTTCGGCCCTCGAGCGCTGGGCTTCCGCACCATCGCCGCCGACCCCCGCGATATCCGCATGAAGGAAAAGATAAACCGGGCCGTCAAATACCGTGAACCTTTTCGCCCTTTTGCCCCGGCGGTAATGGCCGAGCATGTCAGCGAGTACTTTGACTGTGAAAACTCATCGCCCTATATGTTGTTCAACTTTACGGTTGCCGAGGATAAGAGAAGTGTCATTCCGGCGGTGACTCATGTTGACAACTCATCGCGCATTCAGACCGTGAGCAGGGAGGAAAACCCTTACTTTTATCACCTGCTGCAGCAGTTTGAGCGGATTACCGGGGTCCCCGTGCTTCTGAACACATCGTTCAACCTGCGGGGGCATCCCATAGTTAACCGACCCGAGGAAGCATTTGCGACTTTTTGCTCCGGCGGTATTGACTTTTTGCTGATGGAACATTATTTACTCGATAAGAGCAAGATTCCAAAGGAGTTACAAGAGCAGTTCCTGTTCGAGAAAGCTCTTGATTAGCGTATCCGGCAAATTCACGCGAGGTCGCGGCTTACTGGTGATATGACATGGCGAAATTCCGAAGATTAAGGATCTTTTCAGAACTCTGGTATTTTTTGAAAACCTCCAAGAAATGGTGGTTGGGGCCGATTTTTGTGTTTCTTCTGCTTCTGTCGCTGCTCATTGTCTTCACTGAATCCTCCGCCCTCGCACCCTTCATCTATTCACTGTTTTAAAACCACGATCGTTCCGGGGGACGACCTGACCGACCATGCCGCATGAACGAAAGCAATCGCCGCTGTACGTGAAGCTGATTGGCGCCGCGGTGTCGGTCATGCTGTTTATCCTGCTGGCCGAACTGGTCCTGAACCTTGTCAATCCCGATCTCTATTACAAGAACCAGTTCTTCCCTCTCAACCGGGATATCGATTTTCCCGAAGTCTACGAAAAGGACCACGACCTATTCTGGTGCCTGCGACCTCATCTGGAAACCAAATCGGAGCGGTTCAGCCTGCTGAGTTACCGTACCAATTCCCTTGGCCTGCGCGGGCCGGAGGTTCGCGACCCCAAGGACGGTTATCGCATCATTGCCCTGGGCAATTCATGCACTTTCGGATGGGGTATGCCGTGGGAAAACACGTGGACCTACAACCTTCAACAGATTCTCGACAGTCTGGTGCCCGACAAGAAATGTGAAGTGATAAATGCAGGCATTCCGGGTTACAGCACGCATCAGGCGAAGATATTCCTGGCCCGGGAGCTTGTCGGACTAAGGCCGGATATGGTACTGGTTATGCTGGGGTGGAATGACCAATGGTCGGCCGGGCAGGGGATAACCGACGCCGAACAGGACATGCCCAGCCAGTTGATTCTTGACATTCAGAATCTGCTGTCCCGAACCCGCCTGTACCGGCTGATGCGGAAGGCAGTCCTGTCCGCGAGCGAAGAACAGCTGGAGGTGCGCCTGGATGATGTCACGGGAAAACGCCGGGTCTCGCTGCAGGAGTATTTCAAGAATCTAAGAGAAATTGCCAGGATCGCCAGGAACAGCAAGGCCCGGTCGGTTTTTCTGGTGCCGCCGGTAGCCTCTCTGGAAATCTACTTTGATGGTACTCTCTCGGATTTTCACAGCCGCCATGAAACCTACCAGGCCCAGGTCGTTCGGGCCGCCGATTATGCTCATGCGCCGCTGGTGGATTTGCAGGCGGCCTTCGACCAGTATGTGAATCTCTTCGACGATGCCGAGGATGACCCCATCCACTTCAATAATCTCGGGCATCAGGTCGTCGCCCGAACCGTGGCAAAAGTGATTGTTCCGATACTCCAGACGGAGTAGACATTCGCGCATAGAGCAGATTGTCCAAAATGTGATTATGGATCGCCCCGGTATTTCAGGAGGACGCCGTTTTCTCTTTGCGGTTGGTGTCCTCGTAATCGTATTGGCGGCTGCCGAAGTCATCATTCGCGTCGCCGGTGTGGATACGTATTTTCAGAATCGCTTTTTCGTTCTGAACCGCGCCCTGGACTACCCGGATGTTTTCGAGAAAGATTACGACCTGTTCTGGAAGCTGCGCTCGAGCCGGACAGTGACTTCGAAGTTTTTCGAGGGGAAGACGTATCGCATCAACGCTCATGGCCTGCGCGGTGAAGAGATCGATGAGGTCAAGACCGCGCCAAGGATCCTGGCTCTAGGTAACTCGTGCACTTTCGGCTGGGGGGTGCCGCAAAGGGAGACCTATGCGAGTCAACTGACCGCTATGCTGGGCGAGAGATATGAAGTTATAAACGGCGGTGTGCCCGGTTACAGCAGTCTGCAGGGAAAACGCTTTTTCAAGCGCGACCTTCTCAGTCTGCAGCCCGACCTCATCCTGATCCTTTTCGCCTGGAACGACCACTGGGCGGCAGCCGCACAGATTGCTGACAAAGACCAGCAGCCTCCGCCGCGACCGCTGATAGCTGCACAAAATCTCTTGTCGCGGCTGCACCTCTACCGTCTTCTCAAAAAACTCCTCCTGTCGGCAATCGAGAAAGATCCGGACGTGCTGTTTGATCGCAGCCAGCCGGTCTATCGCGTCGGCTTGGATGACTACTATTCAAACCTGCGCGCCCTGTGCGGGGTGGCGCGGTCACACGGTATAAGGCCGGTACTGATAACGTCGCCGATCCCTTCTCTTGAGAAGTACTACCCGGCCGGCAGCGTGTCCAACCTGCACACCTATCACGGCCGGTACAACGATGCTGTCAGACGCCTGGCGCGGGACGAACGAGTGGAATTGATTGACCTCGCCGCAGAGTTCGACCGTCATGATGATCTTTATGACAACGCCGTCCGGGACCCGATACATTTCAACGCCAAGGGCCATCGCATCGCCGCGGAACTGATCGCCGAATATCTGCGGAAAAACCCATAGCGGTCGGCGCGGCGGCAGGCTCAGGGGTGTTGCGCGCGGGAAAACTTCTCCAGTACGGCGATCAGCCGGTCGATGTCATCCTCGTTGTTGAACAGATGCACCGACACTCGAATGGAACCCTCACGCTCGACCAGCACTATGTTGCTGTCTAGAATCATGCGGTGCAGTTTCCTGAAATCGGGGCAGGTGAACGAAAAGATCGAGGAGCGGTGCTTCTTGTCCATACAGGACGTGATGGTGTAAAACGGGTTGCCGTTAATGTAGTCCGCCAGCCGGTCAATCAGGGCGTAGTTGTGCTTCTGGATATTCCCGATGCCCAGATCCAGAAAGAGGTCAGCCGCGGCGCGCATGCCCAGAAGGTTCAGCACGACATAGTAACCCATCTCGAAGCGGCGGGCGGAATCGAACCAGGGCAGGTCGTAACGAAACAGGTCGGTGAAGTTCATTTTCCAGTCGACGCCCAGCCAGCTCATAAAAGGCGGCGTGAGGAGTTTCTGAATCTCTTCCGAAAGATAGAAAAAGCCGCATCCCTGCGGGGCCAGCATCCATTTCTGGCAGCCGGAAGTGAACACATCCACACCCGTTTTCTTCATGTCCACCGGCTCGACGCCCATCCCCTGGATCCCGTCGACAATCAAGAAAAGGCCGTGCTTGCGGCACCTTTGGGACAATTCGGCGAGATCGACCTTATAACCGTTGAAGTATTGCACGAAGGATATCGCCAGGACTTTCGATCTGGGTGAAACGGCTCGCTCGAACTTGTCGATGTCGAAACAGCGGTCGGTCGAAGGGATGAACTTGAGCTTCAACCCCCTGGCCTCGGCCGCCGCCCGCCACGTGTATACCGCCGCGGGGAATTCGATATCGGAAAGCAGTACTTCGTCGCCCCCGGCGAGGGGCAATCCGAAAGCGGCTATATTCAGGCCGAACGATGTATTCAGGCCGATGCCGACTTCTTTCTTTTGGGCGCCGATCATTCGGGTGTATATGGCTCGAAGCTCGTCGGTGACCGCAAAGGCATCGTGCGAATCATCCCGGCTGGCCGTGAGGCGCA
>JAOUEU010000191.1 GCA_029858555.1 Candidatus Zixiibacteriota bacterium | reverse complement strand
GGGTCGGGCCGGTCGCAGGCCCCTCTCAGAGCGCCTTTTCGGCAAGCTGTAGTCCGGCGGAACTTTATCCGATAAAAAGGGTTAGAGAATCAAGACATGAAAGGCCCAAAAAAGCCCTCGAGATTTCGTACTTTAGTAATATGTAAAATAGTCTCATACACGGGAGTCTTAGGATGAGATTTGAAAATATCATCGAAGCGATCGGTCATACGCCACTGGTGAGAATCAACCGGCTGGTCAGCGCGGACGCCGCGGCGGTGTACGCCAAGATGGAGAGCTTCAACCCGTGCGCGTCGGTCAAGGACCGTATCGGGGCGGCCATGATCGCGGCCGCTGAGAAAGACGGCCGGCTGAAGCCGGGAATGACGATAGTCGAGCCGACCTCGGGCAATACCGGCATCGCCCTGGCGATGGTGGCGGCGGCCAAAGGTTACCGGAGCGTCTTTGTCATGCCGGACACGATGTCCATCGAGCGGCGAGCCATACTCGGGTCTTTCGGCGCGGAGATTATCCTGACGCCGGGTGAAGAGGGCATGAAGGGAGCTATCAGCGTGGCCGACGAGCTCTCGCAGAAGGAAGACTATTTCCAGCCGTTCCAGTTCAGCAATCCCGCCAACCCGGAGATACATCGCCGGACGACGGCGACGGAGATCATCCGGGACCTGGGCGATATGCACCTGGATGCGTTCGTGGCGGGGGTCGGGACCGGCGGGACAATCAGCGGGGCGGGCCGTGTCTTGAAGGAGAAATACGGCTGCCGGGTGTGTGCGGTGGAACCGGATGCTTCGCCGGTGCTGTCGGGGGGCGAGCCGGGCAAGCACCCTATACAGGGAATCGGGGCGGGGTTCGTGCCGGACAACTACGACACAACGATTGTCGACGAGGTCATCCGCGTGACGGCGGAAGATGCGTCGGAAACGGCGCGGCAACTGGCCCGCAAGGAAGGCATCCTGGCCGGGATATCGTCGGGGGCGATCGTCTGGGCGGCGCTTCAGAAAGCGGCGGAGCTGGGCCGGGGCAAGACGGTAGTGACGTTTGTTTGTGATACGGGCGAGAGATACCTGTCGACGCCCTTGTTCGCCGATTAATACTTTTCCGAGTTAACCGATAAGATAGAAATACACCATGTTAGCGATATTTGAAGACATCAAAGCGATTTACCGCAATGACCCGGCGGCGAGAAACCTGGAGTTTCTGCTGTATCCGGGGTTTCACGCGATTTTGTTCCACCGCTTCAACCACTTTTTGTGGAAGCTGCGGATTCCGTTTATTCCGCGCCTGTTTTCGCAGATTGTTCGATTTTTGACCGGCCTGGAGATACATCCGGGGGCCACGATCGGCAAGGGATTTTTTGTCGACCACGGGGCCGGGCTGGTGATCGGTGAGACGGCTGAAATCGGCGACAACTGCGTGCTCTTCCATAACGTTACGCTGGGAGGAACGGGCAAGCACCTCGGCAAGCGCCATCCCACCCTGGGCAGGAACGTGCTGGTCGGGACGGGGGCCATCCTGCTGGGGCCGATAACGGTCGGCGACAACGTCAAAATCGGGGCGAACAGTTTCATCGTGATGCGGGATGTTCCGGCCGACTGCACGGTGGCGGGGACGCCGGCCAAGATCACCAAGAAGAACGGCATTCATTGCGAGGAAGAGCTTCCCAAAACCAACACGGCCTACCTGCAGATGGTCCAGGAGGTCGTTCCGGGGCAAGGGGCCGCAGATACTTCGTTCGAGTTTCCTTCCGACACTTATTGAACGTCAATCCATAGACGAAAAATAAAAAGCGCGCGAGACGGCTTTTGGCCGCCCGCGCGCCGACGATATTTTGGAGGCGTCACGCCCTTCAGAATATTGGCATGCTGCTTATAGTGGCTCGTGAGCATCCTCCCCTCCACCGGCTGCGACGATCTCCGGGTCTGCCATCAGCGCCAAACTCAGGCGAAGACGCCACATAGTCCGGCTGTTCGGCTCCCTTACGCTCCGCTTGGAAGCGCTTTAAGGTGCTGCGCGTGCCGATTCACTCAAGAAACAAAAGGTCATCCGATCCATACTACCCACCATTGCCGGCGGGAAGGTAGGAAGCCCCCATTTTGTCGCCGGAACGAGTTTGTTGAAGTCCCCCTTGGATATGAAAAACAAATTCTCTCGGGCGGAAACATCCGGGTTGCCGCAGGCAGAGGCTGTCCCGGCAATTGGTCCTGAGTTCTGTAAGCGGCAGCGTCATCAACCTCCCTATCCCATTGATACTATTTGTATTTCCTATCGGTCACTATGGCCGTCTTCTTAAACGGGGATTTGAGGCGCGGGCCGGGCGATTTTTTCTCAAAAGATCCGTCAAATGGCGATAAGCGGCGGGTAACTGTTGACGGCTCTATTTGTCTGTACCACAACACAATAGTGGTCGCTCGGCGCAAACGCCCGGGGATCAGGCATATTCACGCATGATGGCGGTGTTTTTGTCCGACATGCCATCGAATGACGGGCAAAAAAAAGGGCCGGCTCGCGCCGGCCCCGGGCCAGGCTTGTTTTAATCCGCTGACCACTGAGGACGTGTTTCATGAGGGGTTGCATCAAATCACGTGCCACGCGGATAACCCCAATATAGCGACGGTTCTCCATTTTGAAAGGCGTTGGACTATTGCGGCGTTTCCATGAATGTAGGGCGACGACCATATTTATTATCTTGCTCTTGGAGTTGAGTCAGTGTTACTTGGGCGCGAATGGAAATCAGGACGAAAGGACGCCAGTTATGTCAGATATTGAATATATCCATGCCCGGCAGATTCTCGACAGCCGCGGCACGCCCACCATTGAAGTCGATGTTTGCCTGACCGACGGTTCTTTGGGACGAGCAGCCGTGCCCTCGGGGGCTTCAACGGGCGCCCACGAAGCGGTGGAACTTCGCGACGGCATCAAGGATACCTATTTCGGCAAAGGCGTTTTGAAGGCCGTTATAAACGTGAACGAGACGATCGGACCGGCGCTGATAAAGGACTCCGTGGATGCTTTTAACCAGGTGGAACTGGACAATTACCTGATAAAGCTGGACGGCACCAAGAACAAGTCGAAGCTGGGGGCCAACGCGACCTTAGGCGTATCGCTGGCGGCGGCCAAAGCCTGCGCCGAATCGCGCGGGCGCTTCCTTTACGAATACATCGGGGGCGCCAATTGTAAGATCATGCCGGTGCCGATGATGAATATCCTCAACGGTGGCAAGCACGCCGACAACAACGTCGACCTGCAGGAATTCATGATTATGCCGGTGGGTGCGAAAAACATCCGCCAGGCGCTCCAGATGGGGGCGGAGGTGTTCGGACACCTCAAGAAAGTCCTGGCGAAAAAAGGCTACAACACGTCGGTCGGTGACGAAGGGGGTTTTGCGCCAGATTTGAAATCGAACGAGGAAGCCCTGGAAGTGATAATGGAGGCTATCGGCAAGAGCGGCTACAAGGCCGGCAAAGACATTCTTATCGCTCTGGATCCGGCATCGACGGAGTTCTATGACGCGGGGACAAAGAAGTACAATCTGAAAGCGGAAGGCAAAAAGTACTCGTCGTCCCAGATGATTGATTATTACGCCCGGCTGGTGAAAAAGTACCCGATCATTTCCATCGAGGACGGTCTCGCGGAAGATGACTGGGCCGGCTGGAAAGCGATGACTGCAAAACTGGGAGACAAAATCCAGATTGTCGGGGACGATTTATTTGTGACCAACCCGACGCGTCTCGCCAGAGGTATCAAAGAAAAATCAGCCAACTCCATTTTGATCAAGCTCAACCAGATAGGCACTCTGACGGAGACCCTGGATGCCATCAGCATGGCGCAGAAAGCCGGGTTCACGGCGGTTGTCTCGCACCGCTCCGGTGAAACGGAGGATGCCACGATCGCCGACGTCGTGGTGGCGACCGGCGCCGGCCAGATAAAGACCGGATCGATGTGCCGCACCGACAGGATAGCCAAGTACAATCAGTTGCTTCGTATTGAAGAGACGGTCGGCGCACAGGCCGTTTACCCCGGGATGAGCGCCTTCTACAACCTGGGCAAGTAACACTCTGGTCCAGAAGGAGACTAATGATGAGAAAGCATGTTAAGCGGACTGCCACTATTCTGGCGCTTGCAGTTCTGCTGCCGGGACTGGTGGGATTAGCCGGCTGCGGTGACGATGACAAGGGGACCGATTCCAATACCACCAAGGCCACGGTAAACGGGACAGTAACGTTACCGGCGGCCGCCAGCGGGAAAACGATATTCGTGATCATCGACGATGACTTTGAAGGCGGCAATGGCGTATTACGCGAAGCCACGGACACCTGCACCGGAGCTATTCAGTATGAGTATGAGTTCGTCAACGTCACTGCCGGAACATATTTCATCTATGCCGGGGTCTATGTCTCGGGTGAGACCTCGGGCGCGCCGCAGCCCGGCGACTACCTCGGCATATACGGCGGCACGCTGGAAACCCCGCCGGCGCAAGCCAACGCGGTGGTGCCGGCGACGGGAACCGTGACTTTTGATTTCGGCCTGGAAGTGGTCCCGGACCCCAGTTAAGCCGCAGGACCGCCGCAGACGATAAAGCCCCCGGTAAAAGGCCGAGCCGAGACCAAGGCGCGGGTGTCATCGGAGATATGCCTCTAATAGTATCGGCGGAAGAGGGTTAATCCGCGGTTTACGATGATCGACTCGGAAACATCGCTGTCATCCTCCCGCCGGCGGAGGCTGACACAGTTGGTCTGAATCTCGCCGCCCGGCGCATACTGATCCGAGAAAAAGTACTCGACACCAAGGCCGAGACCAACTCTTACCAGACAAGCTTAGCCACGTACATGCCGTTGTCAGGCCCGGCGGGCAATCGTCGCCGCTGAGCGTACTTTCCATCGGTCAGAACAGCCATCGAGTCCCGACCGAACAGGGTGATCTTCGAGGTCGAGGCTGGGGCTGTCCCGAATTAAGGCAACCGACCCGGCCGGAAGGCCAGGCAGCGCAGCCTTTATGTTGTTGCCCAACAACGGCATATGGCAAGGAGGGGGCTTCTTTACAAAAATATCGCGATCTTGACAATTTTTCAGGAAACCGCTTGACAGAAAAAGTGTTTAATCGATATATTCTGTTAGCACTCACCATCAGTGAGTGCTAACAACGAAAAAGAAGAATTTACGGAGACATAACTCAGTTAAACCAGGAGGAATCAAGATGCACGTTAAGCCACTTGCAGACCGTGTGGTCGTCAAGCCGTTCGAAGAGATTGAAATGAAGAAGGGCGGCATCATTATCCCCGACACTGCCAAAGAGAAGCCGATGCAGGGTGAGATCATCGAGGTTGGCTCAGGTCGCATCACCGAGGACGGCAAGAAGATCGCCCTCGAGGTCAAGAAGGGCGACAAGATTCTCTACGGCAAGTATTCCGGAACCGAAGTGTCCATCGACAACGAAGAGTATCTCATTATGCGCGAGTCGGACATCTTCGCCATCGTTCAGAACAGTTAAGACAATTACTTAACAGGAGAAAAACACAATGGCAAAACTTATAGATTTTAACGTCTCGGCCCGCAACAAGCTGAAGATCGGCGTGGACAAGTTAGCTGACACCGTAAGGGTCACTCTTGGTCCCAAGGGCCGCAACGTGGTTCTCGACAAGAAATTCGGTTCCCCGACCGTCACCAAGGACGGCGTCACCGTGGCCAAGGAAATCGAACTGGAAGACCATTTTGAAAATATCGGCGCCCAGATGGTCAAGGAAGTCGCCTCCAGAACGTCCGATATCGCCGGTGACGGGACCACGACCGCTACTTTGATTGCCCAGGCCATCTATCGCGAGGGCCTGAAGAACGTCACCGCCGGGGCCAACCCGATGGCCATCAAGCGCGGCATTGACCAGGCCGTGTTAGTTATCGGTGAAGCCATCAAGAAAATGTCCAAGCCGGTTTCGGGCAAAGAGGAGATTTCGCAGGTTGGCACCATCTCGGCCAACAACGACAAGCAGATCGGCGATCTGATTGCCGAGGCCATGGAGAAAGTCGGCAAAGACGGCGTCATCACCGTCGAAGAAGCCAAGACCGCCGAGACCACTCTCGACATCGTGGAAGGCATGCAGTTTGACCGCGGTTATGTCTCCCCGTACTTCGTGACCAATCCGGACGCCATGGAAGCCGTCCTGGAAGACCCGGCGATTCTCATCCACGACAAGGAGATCTCGAACATGAAGGACCTGCTGCCGATACTGGAGAAGGTCGCCCAGCAGGGCAAGCCCCTGATGATTATCGCCGAGGATATCGAAGGTGAGGCCCTGGCGACGCTGGTGGTCAACAAGCTGC
>JAOUEU010000190.1 GCA_029858555.1 Candidatus Zixiibacteriota bacterium | reverse complement strand
AAACTCTCCAGGCAGTCCGGTCTGGCAGCCTATATCGGCGTAGCCGACCTCCAGGAAACAGAGCGGCTGATCGAAAGCGGTGACAAGAAAGCCCGACTGCACTTCGAGGCCATGGCCTATCAGATTGCCAAGGAAGTCGGCGCCGCGGCGACGGCGCTGGCCGGCAGGTTCCAGGCGGTGATTCTCACCGGTGGTATGGCACACTCCAGGATGCTGATTAGCGAGATCGTGCGGTATATCGGATATCTCGGGAAGATACAGGTCGTGCCCGGTGAGTTTGAAATGGAAGCTCTGGCGGCGGCCGGGGTGCGCTTTCTTACGGGAGCGGAAGAACTGAAAACATACTAGTTGTCGGTATGGATTGTCAAAACGCAGGGTAAGCAGATGGAACAGAAACCGATACACTCGGCCGATGAATTGATACGGCGGGCCGTGGCCCTTGCCGGTAAGGGGCGCAAGAGGACTATTGCCGTTGCGGCGGCCCAGGATGTGGACGTTATCGGCGCTGTCTCGCAGGCGCAGGCAGAAGGGTTCCTGAACGGTGTACTCGTCGGCGACGCCAACCTCATCGAGAAGACTGCCGGCGAACACTCGCTTGATATCGGGCATCTGAATATAGTCGACATCAAGGATGTCACGGCCGCCGCCCACGGCGCGGTCAAGATGGCCGCCGAGGGCAGGGCGGATGCGATAATGAAGGGCTTTCTGCCCACGTCGGCGCTCCTCAAGGTGGTGCTGGACAAGCAGTATGGACTGAGAGGGAAAAACACGCTTTCCCATTGCGCCGTTCTGGACATTCCCGGCTATCACAAGCTCCTGAATTTGACCGACGGCGGCATGGTGGTCAGGCCCGATCCTGAGCAGAAGTATCAAATACTCGAAAACGCCGTACTTGTGGGCCGGGCGCTGGGGCTGTCTCCGGTAAAGGTGGCCGTCTCGGCGGCGGTCGACAGCTTCTCGGAAAAGGTGCCCCATATCCACTCCGACATCGACTACGTGATCCCCACCGCCAAGAAGACGCTTGAAGATATCGTCATTCAGGGTCCGATTACTTTCGAACTGGCGACGTCGAAAAGGGGATTTGAATACAAGGACGAAACGGGACTGGTGGTTGGCGATGCGGATATATTCCTGATGGATTCAATCGAAGAATGTAATCTGGTAGCCAAATCGCTTATCCAGTTTGCCCAGGCCGTCTTCGCCGGCGTCATCGTAGGCGCCAAGGTGCCGGTGTCGCTGGTTTCGCGCACCGATACGGTGAAGAACAAGAAGGCATCTCTGGCCCTGGCCTGCCTGTTGGCCGATTACTACGACCGCACCAAAGTCTGGAAATGAGGGAGATAGCGTGATGGAAGAGAACAATAATGACATGGTTATTCCAGACATTCACTCATTCGATCAGGTACTGCATCGGGCCCGGCAAAAGGCGTCAGGGAAAAGAACCAGGGCGGCCTTCGTGGTACCTTCCGACGTGGACATGCTCAAGGCGTTTACCAAGGCTGTCGGTGACGGTCTGCTCGATCCGACCATCATCGGCGACGAAGAATTGCTGAAAAAAAATGCCGACGAACATGGGCTGGACCTGGGCGACTCTAAGATCATCGATATGAACCAGCCCGATATGGCTGTGGCCACGGCGGCGCAGATGGCGATCAAGGGCGGTATCGACCTGATCGTCAAGGGGCGTATGGCCAACGATGATTTTCTCGCGCTCCTTTTCGCCAGAGAACTTGCTTTCTTTTCCCGTAAGAAAACAGCCTGTCACATCGGCGTTATAAAGCCGGAGCGGTACCCGAAGCTGCTATTTCTTACCGACGCCGGCGTTATCATCGAGCCTGATCTGAAACAGAAGGCGGCTCTTATCCAGAATATCGTCGAGTTCACCGGCCTTGTCGGAGTGAACTGCCCCCGAGTAGCCCTTTTGGCAGCAGTCGAAGTGGTCTATCCACAGATGCCGGTGACGACCGAAGCGGCCGTTCTTTCCAAAATGGCCGAACGCAAGCAGATCACGGGAGCTCATGTTGACGGGCCACTGTCCTTTGACGTAGCCGTTGACATGCCGGCTGCCCACTCGAAGGGCATTACCGATTCCGCGGTGGCCGGACAAGCGGATGCGCTGGTGGCCCCTAACATTGAGACGGCCAACGGGATATATACGGCCATGTCGCTCTATGGCAGGGCGGAGGTGGCCGGCCTCATTTATGGCGGTAGAGTCCCGGTGGCGCTTGGCTCCCGCTCGGATTCGATGGAGAACAAATACCGTTCCATTGTCCTGGGTGTGATAGCCTCGACATGAACGCTGATGGATATTGACTCATACACCGCGGGGAGGCCGGGCTGCGCGGGGAGCGCGCCCTTGCGACCAATCTTCGCTTGACTAGAGCATTTAACTCAGCTATTATCATTAAATTAGGTGATTCCATCCTACTATTTGTTGAGGTATAGCACGGTGTTTTATGGAATAATTCTAGCAGGTGGTAGAGGGGAGCGTTTCTGGCCCCTCTCGCGTGCCGATCGACCGAAACAATTTCTGAAGTTGACTTCCGATAAGACCATGCTTGAGGAGACCATCGAGCGGGTTCTGCCTTTGATACCTCTGGAGAGGATTCGGATTGTCACGGCTCAATCGATGAGTGCCTTCATTACGGATTCGATTCCGTATATCAGCGACGATTTCATCCTGGGCGAGCCGCAGGGGAAAAACACCTGTGCCGCTATCGGTCTGGCTGCTGTTCATCTGCTGAAGAGTGACCCCAAGGCCGTTATGGTCGTCTTGTCAGCCGATCATCTGATCAGGCCGCCGGAGAGACTGCTCGAGATAATAAAATCGGGCGTGGCCATTGCTTCCAATTCAGATTGTCTGATCACTATCGGTATCGTGCCTACCCGGGCTGAGACCGGTTATGGTTATATCAAGTTGGGCGAGCCGTTCAAGCACGAGGGGGACGGTCCTGTTTATCATGTGGCCGCTTTTACCGAAAAGCCCAGAGCGGTCGTGGCGCATGAGTACTATTACAGTGGGAAATATCTCTGGAATGCGGGCATGTTTATCTGGTCGGCTGAGTCGATTTTGGCCGCGATCAGGAATTGCCAGCCGGAACTGGCCGGACTTCTCGAAGAATATTCAGGCAATATTGGGACCGCCCGAGAGGCCGAAGCGCGCCGGCATTTGTATACTCAGGCCGTGCCGATTTCCATTGACTTCGCCGTTTTGGAGAAGGCCCAAAACGTGTTGACGATCAAGGCGGATATCATGTGGGACGATGTCGGCGGCTGGAACGCTCTTTCCCGGTACCGGCAAACCGATTCGGACAACAACGTAATCATCGGCGACGCTGTCACTCTGGATACCTACGAGACCACCATCTATAACAAGGACGAAGGGCTTGTCGCCTGTCTGGGTATCTCGGACATGGTAGTGGTCCGGTCTGATAATATTACACTGGTCGCGCATAAAACCAAGACAGCCGGTATCAAGGAAATACTGGCAAGACTGGAAGAAGATGAGAAGACTCGTAAGTATCTGTAGTATCAGTGTCATCGCGGCGACCTTAATCTCGACAAGTTGCCTGAAACCAGCCGGGGAGGCCGGACGAACGGCACCCGGCGGCGATCGGGCACTGCCCGGTACTGAGCGTTTTGACCCATTGGACATGCCCGGCGATATGAATGTCGTGCCCAGGAGTAACCCCCAGTCTGGCCCGGTCACCGGTCACGTGGCCTTCGTGGAATCTGACAGCGCTGAATACGGTCTTGACCTGGCTGATGTGACACAGGTACCCGACGATGTTGATTCGGCGAGTAATCAAGCGTACCGGGTGCAGATATTCACCAGTAAAGTGTTTGGAGAGGCCCAGCATGCTCGGAAGATAGCGGAGGAGATCTTTGACCGGCCGGTGACCGCTGATTACGAAGTGCCTTACTTTAAGGTGCGGGTAGGCAGTTTTAGGAGCAGGGAAGAGGCGGAGGAATATGCCCTGCGGGCCAAGGCCGCCGGGTATCGAGATGCCTGGGTGGTGGTGGTGAACGTCAATGTCAGGCAGCCTGCCCTTCTCTACGATGGCGAACTCCCGATGATTTATGAGGCCGACTCGCTTTTTGACGAGAGCCCCGGACTCCAGGATGAATGAAAGCCGGATAATCAAAATCGACTGTAACTCTCCCGACAAAGGCTTGCTGGGGCAGGCGGTCGCCACGCTCGAAGAGGGCGGTCTGGTGGTGGCTCCGACAGAAACCCGGTACGGACTTCTGGCGCGGGCAGACCAGGAGAAGATTCTAAAGAAACTGTTTGAGGTGAAACAGCGTTCCATTACTATGCCCACTTCGATTTTCGTCAGGCAGGTAAGCGATATTGCCAACTGGGGCGACTTGAATGCCGCGGCTTTGAAATTGGCGCGGCGCTATCTTCCCGGCCCCCTGACGCTGGTTCTCAAAGCTGTCATACCGGAGCAGCCGGGACTGGTGGCCGGCCGCAAGATCGGCATTCGCGTGTCGTCATCGGCTGTTATGCAGGCCATTCTGGAGATCGCAGACTTTCCACTGAGTGCCACCTCGGCCAACATCTCCGGAGGTCCCGAACTCGAGTCCGTGACTGATGTAATAGCGTTGCTTGGCGACCGGGTGGATCTGTATCTCGACGGCGGCCCGCTGACGGCCATGCCATCGACGGTGGTCGACTGCAGCGCGGGGCACCCCGTGATTCTAAGGCAGGGTTCGATAGGTGCGGACGAAATAAAGAAGGTCGTCAGCGACGGGTCCGTATGAGCGCCAATTATGTCATACTGTTCGTCTGTACCGGCAATACCTGCCGGTCCCCGATGGCCGAGGCGGCTCTGCGCACGCTGCTGGAAAAGGAGCGTCCGGGGAAGTCTGACGTGATATCGGCGGGGACGGCAGCCGCGTCCGGTTTCCCTGCCACCATCTACGCCGTCGAGGCCTCCAGAATCTGGGATGCTGACCTGTCGGGTCATCACTCGCAGCCGCTCAGGTCGCCGCTGATTGACCGGGCCGATCTCATTTTTGCCATGACGCCGTCGCACCTTCGGGAGGTCGTGCGTCTGCGCCCGGATGCCCGGGACAAGACATTCCTGTTGAAAAACTTCCCGGAGAGCGACCCGGAGGGAGAAGGAGTGGAGGACCCCATCGGTCAGTCACTGGACAAGTACAACGAGACTTTTCTCGAGATCGGCGAATATCTGGGTCGCCACCTGCCCGAGATTGTAAAAAGAATTGATGAGAAAGCCAATGCCGGGTAGTACATTGCTGCAGAGAGTACTGGTGGGGTTAGTGATAGTAATCGGGCTCGTTCCCTTTTTCTATTTTGCCTCGATCGAGATCGGTATCGCCCGGGCCTCTGCCTATCAGAGTGAAGATGCCGGTTACGAAGGTGCGGCCGAGCGCTATGTCGAGAACGTAGCCTTCGGCGTCCACGAAAAGCTCTCCTTTGATATCAACTACGGTTTCATAAACGCCGGGACGGCGACGATGGAGGTGGCGGGCCTGGTCGAGTATGAAAACCGCCCCTGCTACCAGATCGTGTCGCGGGCCAACTCGAACAAGTTTTTCTCGACTTTCTTCAAGGTGGATGACCGGGTGGAGTCGATCGTCGATGCCATCGGCATTTTCACCTGGAGATTCGAGAAGAATCTGCAGGAGGGTGGTTATCGCTCGGACCGGATGTACACTTTTGACCAGCGCAACAACTTCGTGCATTATAAAGGCGATACGCTTCCGGTCAGCGAATATGTCCAGGACGCCCTGTCCAGTCTGTATTATGTCCGGACGCAACCACTCGAGGTCGGCAAGACGCTATACCTTGACAACTTCACGGACGGGCGCTTCTATACACTGGAGGTGATCGTACACAAGAGAGAGGCCATCAGCGTGAAAGCCGGGACTTTTGACTGCCTTGTCGTCGAACCCATTTTACAGACCGTCGGTGTGTTCAAACATACCGGAAAGCTGACGGTATGGCTGACCGATGATCGTTTGAAGATGCCGGTTTTAATGAAATCAAAAGTCCTTGTCGGGTCGATTTCGGCCGAGCTCACAGAATACCAATTGGGTGAGATAGAAGCTTTCTGACATGTCGCCTAAGAAGAGGATTCCCGAACCCGTCGACCTCCACCAGGTCAAGCGCTATTCCTGTGCCGGTCGTCCCACGCGGACCAAGATAAACCGATTCGGCTCTCCGTTGAAAAAAAACAGCGGCGCCGGCTTTTTCGAATCCCTTCCCGGCTACCTGAAAGCGTCGGACCTGAACGAATTCATCGCGCTGGTAGCACGGGCGCGTCGCGACGACTGCCCCTTTCACCTCCTGCTGGGTGCGCACACCATTAAGGTGGGCCTGTCGCCCATTATTATCGACCTGATGCAGCGACGGATT
>JAOUEU010000189.1 GCA_029858555.1 Candidatus Zixiibacteriota bacterium | reverse complement strand
TTTTTAATTATTGTCATATGACCGGTGTGCGGGATTCATGTCCTCAGTTTTATCGTCAGCTACTTTTTTGAGTGACAACAGAATACAAATTTATTGAAAAAAATACAATTTTTAGTAGTCTGCGATTTTCCAACAACAATATATTGTACCCACTGCTCAGCCAAGGAATTTCAAAATATTCCTTCATGAGACGGTATGAGGAAAGCCAATAAGCGGGTCCAATAAGTAAGAAATTGCTATCACGTGCTCAATAGCCTCCAATGGAGTATGGATATATTGAGCCTTGTTTTGAAGTTTGTGGGCGTTACAGGAGGTACACATTGAAAATCCAGCGGTATTTCACGCGGCAAGGAGAATCACCATACAGCCGCATTAGTTTCGCTAAGCGGACTTCGGAAATAAAGAACACCGACGGCTCTACGGTCTTCAAGGCCGAGAACATCCTTGTCCCGGAATCCTGGTCACCGGTAGCGGTGGATATCCTCGCTCAGAAGTATTTCCGCAAAGCCGGCGTGCCTCAAATAGACGAAAACGGCAACCCGGTTCTCGACGAGGAAGGCAAGCAGGTCCTGGGCCGCGAAACGGACGCCCGCCAGGTCTTTCATCGGCTGGCCGCCTGCTGGAGTCACTGGGGCGAGAAGCACGGATACTTCGATTCCAAAGACGATGTCCGGGCCTTCTACGATGAGCTTTGCTATATGCTGGCGACCCAGGTGGCCTCGCCCAACTCCCCGCAGTGGTTTAATACCGGCCTGTACTACGCCTACGGGATTAGCGGTGTTTCCAACGGCCATCATTACGTCGATCCCGACACTCACGTTTTAACGCAGGCCCGGAATGCCTACGAACATCCCCAGCCGCATGCCTGTTTCATTCAGTCGGTCACCGATGATCTTGTCAACGAAGGCGGGATCATGGATTTATGGGTGCGTGAAGCGCGTCTTTTCAAGTACGGTTCCGGCACCGGCAGCAATTTCTCGAGCATTCGCGGCTGCCGCGAGCCCCTGTCGGGGGGCGGCAGCTCCTCCGGCCTGATGTCTTTTCTGAAAATCGGGGACCGGGCTGCGGGCGCCATCAAATCCGGCGGCACCACTCGCCGGGCCGCCAAGATGGTCTGTCTCGACCTCGACCATCCGGACATTATGGAATTCGTTGGCTGGAAGGTCGCTGAGGAGCAAAAGGTGGCTGCCCTGGTGACCGGCTCGAGAGTCATCCGGGAGCAGCTCAAAGAAATTCTGAACGCCGCCTGCTTTAAGGATAAATCCGGCGAAACCGTCGTTGAAACCGACGTCGAGAAAAACAAAAAGCTCAAATTAGCTCTCAAAACAGCCCGGCGATTTGCTGTTCCTCCCGCCTACATCAACAAGGTGCTGGAACTGGTCACCGTCGGCGTCACCGATATTGAGTTTGTCGACCTCGATACTAACTGGGACAGTGAAGCCTACCTGACCGTCTCCGGTCAGAATTCCAACAACTCCGTGCGCATCCCCAACGCTTTTTTCGAGAAGTTGAAGGCCGACGAAAACTGGGATCTCGTGCGGCGGACCGACGGGAAAGTCTCCCGGTCGATTCCGGCTCAGGAACTGTGGGAAAAAATAGGTTATTCTGCGTGGTCCTGCGCTGATCCTGGTGTGCAATATGATACGACTATCAACGAGTGGCATACCTGTCCCGAATCGGGGCGCATCAACGCTTCCAACCCCTGCTCGGAATATATGTTCCTTGACGATACCGCCTGCAACCTGGCCTCGATAAATCTGGTCAAGTTTCTCGATGAGGATGGCAAGTTCGATATCGAAGGTTATCTGCACACTATCCGTCTCTGGACGGTGGTCCTCGAGATATCGGTGCTGATGGCGTCATACCCGTCCCGGGCCGTCGCGCAGCGAAGCTACGACTTCCGAACCCTCGGTTTGGGTTACGCCAATCTGGGAACGGTCCTGATGCGTCTGGGCATTCCTTATGATTCCCCCGAGGGCCATGCCTGGTGCGGGGCGCTGACAGCTCTGCTGACCGGCGAGGCCTATGTTACTTCTGCCGAGATGGCCAGGCAACTCGGTCCTTTTCCGGAGTATTTCCGGAATCGCAGTCACATGTTGCGGGTAGTCAGAAACCACCGGCGGGCGGCTTACAATGCCGACCGGGCCGAGTACGAAGACCTGACGGTAAAACCCGCGGGTATAAATCCCAACTATATTCACGAAGAACTCGTCACCGCGGCCCGGCTGGTCTGGGACCATGCCCTGGAAATGGGTGAGGCACACGGTTACCGCAACGCCCAGGTAACTGTCATTGCGCCCACCGGGACAATCGGCTTGGTCATGGACTGCGACACCACCGGCATTGAGCCTGACTATGCCCTTGTGAAGTTCAAGAAACTGGCCGGCGGCGGCTATTTCAAAATCATTAATAACTCGGTGCCGATCGCTCTGCGGCGGCTCGGTTACTCCGAGGAAGAGGTCAGAGACATCATTCTTTATGCCACCGGCCACAAGACCCTCAGACAGGCGCCTTTCATCAATCACGAATCGCTGCAGGCGAAGGGCTTCGGAAAAGAGGAATTGGCAAAAGTAGAGAAATCACTGGAAAACGTTTTCGATATCACCTTCGCCTTTAACAAGTTCACGCTGGGAGAAAACACCCTTAAGGAAACCCTGGGCCTGTCCGACGAAACCATCAACGACTGGGATTTCAATCTGCTCAGGGAGTTCGGCTTCACCAGAGAGCAGATAGACCTGGCCAACGAATATTGCTGCGGAACCATGACCTTGGAGGGGGCGCCCCATCTGAAAGAAAAGCACCTGGCCATCTTTGACTGCGCTAGCAGGTGCGGCCGGAAAGGCAGACGCTTTATCAAGTATGAAGCCCATATCCGCATGATGGCCGCGGCACAGCCATTCATTTCCGGCGCCATCTCCAAAACCATCAATATGCCCGCCGAGGCTACGATTGATGATGTCAAAAGAGCCTATATGCTCTCCTGGGAAACCATGAACAAGGCTATCGCAATTTACCGCGACGGCTCTAAACTCAGCCAGCCGCTTAGCTCGACCGTTCTGGATGAAGATTCCCGCCCGGAACAGTTGAGTGTCGAAGATGTAGCCGGGCGAATGGCACAAAAGGTCGTCTACCGTTACCTTGCCAAACGCCGCAAAATACCCAACCGGCGCGGCGGTTATACGCAGAAGGCCGTCGTCGGCGGACATAAGGTGTACCTGCGCACCGGGGAATACTCCGATGGCACCCTGGGCGAGATCTTCCTCGACATGCACCGCGAGGGTGCCGCCTTTCGCTCCCTGATGAACAGCTTCGCCATCGCGGTGTCTCTCGGTCTCCAGCACGGCGTGCCCCTGGAGGAGTTTGTCGATGCCTTTCTCTTCAGTCGCTTCGAGCCCAACGGCGGCGTTATCGGAAACAAATCCATCAAACGCGCCACTTCGATCATTGACTATATCTTTCGTGAACTGGCGATCAGTTACCTCGCTCGCACGGATCTGGCCCATGTCTCGGAGGAGGATCTGCGCGGTGATACCGTAGGTCTGCCCGCCGGGGAAACAATCGAATTCGAGGATGAAGAACCCGCTACACCGGCTATCACCGGACAGGTCACGACGGCCAGCAGGAAGCTCGATGATATTCACACCGACCACCTGACCGTGGGCGTGGCTTCCGGACACAACGGTGACACCGAGGGCGATAATGGCTATCAAGGAGGAAACGGCAATGGTGAATCGCTGGAGTCGACGTCTGCAATTGAGAAAACTCAGAAGCCTGCGGCGGTGTTTAAGTATGTCACAGCGGCGGCAGCCGGCGTCAGGGACGAGGGAGAATTCCGCCTCCACGAACAAATCCGAACCGCGCGACTGAAAGGCTATGAGGGAGACATGTGCGGCGAGTGCGGCCAGTTCACCATGGTTCGCAACGGCACCTGTCTCAAGTGTGAAACCTGCGGCGCGACCAGCGGCTGCAGCTAAGACGTCGCGCTTTTGCCGGTTACATCTGGGCCGTCCGCTCCGGGCGGCGCCTTATCCCCGGTCGCCGTGTCTTGGTGGTGCCCGCAGCTCACTTTCCGATATAGTACCGCATTATCGGGCGGCTGGACGAGCGGCGAAGAGCCACTTTGAAGCCGGCCTTCCTGAACGCTGGCACCAGCCCCGCGTACACAAAGGCCCCGGGCAACGGCTTTGCCCCTTTCTTGACTTCAAACGGATAACCTTCCACGATTTTGCCGCCGCGCTTTTTGACGTGGGCGATTGCCGCTTTGAGCAGTTGCCCTGAAACGCCCGCCCGGCGATAAGACGGGGCAATGTAAAAACAAACCACCGACCAGACCGGCCGGTCATCGACGCGCTTCAGGGTGGGGGCGTTGTCTAGGCGGGGGAAGACTTCCCGCGGCGCGACCGAGCACCAGGCCACCGCCTCCCCGGCGTCATAGGCCAGAAGGCCCGGGATTTCCCCGGCGTCGATAATCGCCTTCATGAATTTCTTGTTCT
This sequence comes from Candidatus Zixiibacteriota bacterium, assembly GCA_029858555.1. Classification (GTDB taxonomy): domain Bacteria; phylum Zixibacteria; class MSB-5A5; order GN15; family FEB-12; genus DAOUUR01. The sequence goes on along the minus strand of JAOUEU010000189.1, from coordinate 1,908 downwards.
CGGCGCCCTTCTGAGCGTCAAACTGCCGCTTGGCCAGGCGCCACCACATACACCAGCAGCCCCCGCAGGCGCCCTTATCACCGAAAAGTCGCTCAAAGTCCTTCCACCTCTCTTTGGTGACGGGGTGAAACGTAAGTCGAACCTTCCGCTCTTTTTGCCCGGTGGCTTGTGATCTCGATTTCATGTTTACCTGCCCTGGAGTGCCGGTGCCCAAAACGTCGCCGCGTCATTTTCTGTAAAACCAACAATAAGTAAGGCGGGTCTGCTGTCAATAACAAACCCGCCTGATTATTACGAGCTGGTCTCTCTGGGTGAGACCGGACGCTCATATGCTCCAAATTACGGACAGGCTTCGGGGGCCGGACCGCTCGGAATTCCGAACAGCCACGTCAGCATGTACGTAACATCCGATACGTTCACCTTCTCCAGATCGTCTCCGTTGGCGTTGGCCTCTTCGGTACAAACCGGAGCCGGTCCGGTCGGAATGCCAAAGAGATAGGCCAAAAGGAAAGTGACGTCGGAAATGTTAGCCTTGTCGAGGTCGTCTCCATTGGCATTACCGCGAATGCCCATGCAGCAACCCTTACCACTCAGCTCAACACCGTTCATGAACGTCATCACCATGTGCAGGTCGGTGATCGAGTCCGTGAAGCAGACAAACTGATCACTGGTGTGCCGGGTGTTCATGTTCGCGTAGAGTTGCGGAGGCTTGAATCCACCGGCCGGGTACACCCAGGTCGGGTTGTCCAGAGCGTAAGCGCCCACGAAGTCCGTGCCATTGGTCGTGTTGGCATCGGTCGTCGTCGTTATGTTGGCGTCGTACCAGGCCGCCGCGGCGTCGATGTTGGCCTGGAGCTCAGACACACCGCCGTCGTAGGTGGTCGAAAGAGCCGTGTAGAAGTACAGCGTGTCGGGAATCTGGTCAGCCTGCTCGTAGTTCTTGTAAAACCACTCCAGGAAGGCCATACCACCGTGACGCACGCTGTTGTTGAGACACTCCGTGGTATCCTGGTCGTACTCGTAGCCCATCTGGTAGATCAGGTTACGCGAAGCATCATAGCCGCAGGCATTGTCGCTGGCGGAATCCGAAGGAATATCCCAGTCGATGGCTTCACCCAGCGAAAGACCGTCATGGGTGGCACCATCGTACGAGTATACCTTCATGCGCTGCACCACAAAGCAGGCATCCGTCGCCTTGGGGGTATACCAGGTCTTCTCAAAGGCTATGCTGGTGTCGTTCGTCGTGAAGACACCCGTGTAGTACTCGTAATAGGTACCCTTATCGGTCACGGCTGTGTGTTCGCCAACCGAACGCATGCCGTTCTCGCTCAGGAAACCGTCGTCAAAGATCGAGTAGTTGGCCAGCGTGTCGGTTCCGTCAATCCACGTGACAACCGGCGAACCGTCGTACAGGTAGACATCGGTGTTACCCGGAATGGTATCAACTGTGTCACAGTCGATTGACCAGTAGTCCAGATTCACCTGGCCACGACCCTGCTGGCCGTAGTTGCCATTCGAAGATACCGTCAGAGCGAAGCAGCCGCCCGCAAGAGTATCCCAGGTAGGTGTAATAATCGTGTCGCCGACATAGAATGTGAAATTGATAACATCGGGGCTCGACGGGGCGTTCGACGAAAAGGTGATGCGACCCTGGACCATCTGAACGGCGCCTGTGCCGAGATCGACCACCACGCCGCCCTTGTTGAGGTTAAAGTACCCGTTGAGAACGTTGCCAAGACCGGACGGGACTGACCCGCCCGCTCCAAAGGTGTGACCCAGCCAGCCCGCCGGACCCTTGGTGACCGTAACCGCGGTCGTGTAGGCCAACGCCACGTTACCCGAGTTCTCTATCACCACCGGCGTGTCAACCTGCGTGCCAAACTTACCCCAGGCCGGGTACTCGATTAC
>JAOUEU010000014.1 GCA_029858555.1 Candidatus Zixiibacteriota bacterium | reverse complement strand
TATCTCCATACCATTCTGCGGGCGGCCTTTTCGTAACCTGTCAGGAATTCGTGGGGGTCTCCCAGGCCGTCATCGTGGCAAAAAGTCGCCAGCTTGATGCCTTCCACGTTCACCGGGGGGGCAATGCGGACGATCTCATCGGGTTCGAGCAGGCTAACCTCCAGCCCCAGCGATCGCTGGAGTTGGACGTCCTTGGTGAAACTCTCGACGTGCTTGTCATCCGCCAGCAGAAACATGTAGCCGACCTGGTCAAACAGCGCGTCCATTCCGGTATCTTCCTTGAAATTCTTGAACAGCTTCTCGGAGAGCATGGACATCTGAATGTTCTCTTTTGTCGAGAACTGGGCCCGGATGCCGCCGGCAGCTTTCGAAGTCGCACCCGAGCCGAGAAAGGGCTCTTTTTCCACGAGGACGATGCTGCCGTAGTCGGCCCTCGCCATGTAGAAAGCGACCGACACTCCGATGATACCTCCGCCGATAATTACCACGTCAGCTTTGTCGCGCATATCAGAAACCTCGCGTCATTCGGTGCGGCTTGTTAGTGAACTTTTTCACTAAAGGTATATAAAATCGCCGCAAAGTCAAGCCTATTCATCCCGGCCCCACGATGTATGCGATTACGACGAGCCTATTTAAAATCTTGAACAATAAAAACAAAAGCCATAACTTAGCCGGTGTTATGAACCACCCGGTCTTAGAAAGGCTATTGGACAAGTTCCGGTTTTCAGAGACCAATACGCTGATAATCCTGGCCGTTTTCGTCGGCCTGGCGACCGGCCTGGGGGCGCTTGGTTTTATTGCCCTGATCAGGTATTTCAACGGGCTTTTCTTCGGAATGACTGACCAGTTTCTCACCGAAACCATCGGTCAGCGCGGGTTCAAGTTCTGGTTTCCGCTTATTCCCATGCTGGGCGGACTGCTGGTGGGACCGATCGTCTACAAATATGCCAGCGAGGCCAAGGGTCACGGCGTTCCCGAAGTAATGAACGCCGTTGCCAGAAAGGGGGCCATCATCCGTCCGCGAGTGGCGGCCGCCAAGACAGTGGCCTCGGCTATCTGCATCGGCTCCGGCGGTTCGGCCGGCCGAGAGGGCCCGATAGTGCAGATTGGTTCCGCCATCGGCTCGACGGTGGGGCAGTTGTTTCGCATGTCCGGCGAGCGCGTCAAAATCCTGGTCGGTTGTGGAGCCGCGGCCGGCATATCATCAGTTTTCAATGCTCCCATCGCCGGCGTGATTTTTTCCCTCGAGATTATCCTCGGTGATTTTGCCATCAAGACCTTCTCTCCCGTAATTCTCTCCTCGGTGGTAGCTTCGGTAATCACGAGGACGTTCCTTGGTAACCACCCGGCCTTCTCCGTCCCGGAATACTCGCTGATTTCGGCCTGGGAGATTCCGTTGTACGTCTTGATGGGCAGTGCTCTGGGCGGCCTGGGTGTGAGCTTTACGCGCACGCTGGACGTGGTCGAGGATTTCTTCGACAGGCTGAAGATGCCGCCCTTACTCAAACCTGCCCTGGGCGGCCTCTTGCTGGGGATGATCGCGTTGTTTTACCCGCAAGTCCTGGCGGACGGCTACGAGACGATTCGGCTCACGCTCAATGGTAATATCGTGGTCAGCCTGCTGGTGATTCTGGTGGTCATGAAACTGTTGGCAACGTCCCTGACACTCGGCTCGGGCAATTCGGGGGGTATTTTTGCGCCGTCACTGTTCATGGGAGCGGTAGCCGGCGGCGCCTTCGGCTTTCTATTCAATTATCTTTTCCCCGAGCAGACCGCCACCCCGGGGGCGTACGCCCTGGTGGGAATGGCCGGCATGGTCGCCGCCACTACTCACGCGCCCATAACGGCCCTCCTGATAATTTTCGAGATGACTTCTGATTACCGAATCATTCTGCCATTGATGGTGACGGTCGTATTTTCCGCCCTGGTCGCCCGGCGGCTGTTCCGTCACTCGATTTACACGGCCAAGCTGGCCAAGCGGGGCATCGATATTCGCGGAGGCAAAGACATCAACGTCCTGCGCTCGCACCGGGTGTCGGAGATTATGGACAGGCAGTTTGCGACGATACAGGCCGACATGCCACTGGCCCGGATCTTGAACACAATCGAAGGTTCCACGGAGTCATATTTCGTCGTGGTGGACGGCGAGGAGCGTTTCCTGGGCGTACTGTCGTTCCAGGATATCCGATCGATCCTATCCCAGCACACGCTCGACTATCTGGTTATAGCGCAGGACCTGGTCAAGCCGGACACGGTGGTCGTTCATCCTCACGACACTCTTGAGAAGGCTTATGAATTGGCCGCTTTGAAGGATTTGAAGCTTCTGCCGGTGGTCGATCCTGAAGACCAGAACAAGGTAATCGGCGTCGTGCGCCGAGGCGTGCTGATCGGCTACTACAACCGGCGTTTGATCGAGACGCTGCGCACCTGAAACGGTCGGCCTCACCTAAGTATTGCACATGATACCGCCAGTTTGTAAATTAAGTCATGCCATCATACGCAAAATTGCGTCGTGACCTGGTATCGTCATCCACCGAGATCGACGGTGCCGTAGTCTTCAATGTCAAGGACCCTCTCACGGGGACCTACTTTCGACTCCGGGAACCGGAGTTCTGGCTGATCAATCAGTTGGACGGTGAGACGGCGTACGACGTCGTCGCCCGCAACTTTCGCGATAAATTCGACCTGGCTATCAGCGCCGAGAATGTGGAACAGTTCGTCGGGACGCTGGAAAAGCTGTTTTTTTTGGAGAACGCTCGCTCCGAGCAGGCCGTCTCCCGCCGCAGTTACGGCGCCGAGAGGCGCCAGTCGCTCTTTTCCCGCCTGCTCTTCATCAAGCTCAAGGCATTCGATCCAACCAGGCTTCTCAACCGACTGACATCGCTCTACCGTCCTTTTCACCGTTGGTACTGGGTGGTGCTTCAGATGGCCGTGATATTCCTGGGCGCGGGGCTGCTCTCGGCGAATTTCTCGTACTTCGCGGTCAACCTTATCGACATTTTCAATATCGGTTCGATCGTGACCATCATCCTGGCGTTTTTTATCCTGGTCACTTTGCACGAACTGGCCCACGCTGTGATTTGCCGGTACCACGGGGGAGAAGTAAAGTCGATGGGTTTTTTGCTTCTATACTTCCAACCCTGCTTCTATACCGACCTTTCCGACGCCTGGCTATTTGAGAACAAGGCGCATCGTCTTGCCGTAACCTGGGCCGGGCCGTATTTTCAGCTTCTTGTCATGGCCGTCGCCATCATCGTCTGGAGGGTGACGGTTATCGGCACCTTTCCCAATGAACTGGCCCGCCTGACCGGCATTGTCTGCTGGGTCACGCTCCTTTTTAATCTGAACCCGCTGATTAAACTCGATGGATATTACCTGCTGTCGGACTGGGTTGACATCCCCAACCTGCGCAAAAAGTCTTTTGCCTATTTTGGCAATGTCATCCGCCGCCGGCTTCTGGGCTGGCCGGTGGCCGCGGTGGCGGTGACCTCCCGGCAGCGCAGGATTCACCTGACCTATGCCCTGCTGGCGCTGCTTTACTCAGTCTTTCTGATAGCCTATGTGCTCGTGCTGCTGTCCCGGTTCATGATGGCCAAGATGGGCGGCGGCGGTTTAATCTTGTTAGCCCTTGTTTTAATCTTTACTTTGCGATCGAACATAGCGGACTTTGGCAGAGGAATCATAAAACATATTGTTTACATGAAACAGTTGACGAAAAGACCGTTGCGGCTGATCACGTACATCGTGATCCTGGCGGCGCTGGTGATTGTTCTGTTCGCCGTTCCGTTTCCTCACCGTGTTTCCGGTGAGGTGAAGGTGCTGCCGTTGGAAGAGTTTGTGCTCTCGATCAACGACCTGGGGTATCTGGAAACCCGTTACCACCAGGGCGGCGCCATGCCTGATAACAAAGTGAGTTTTCTTCAAATGAGTACGGACGACATGAGTGTGCTGGATCTCCTGCCGCTGGTGAAGGACGGGCAGCGGGTGGGGCCCGGTGACACCATCGCCATACTGTCATCCAGCCAGGTGGCCAGGGAGATTGTCGCCGAGGCCTCCGAACTGGAGCGACTCGAGGGTGAGCTGGACCTTCTGAAGGCGCCTCCCAAAGAACATGAGATAGCGGAAGCGGAAGCCGATGTGGATGCCGCCAGCGCCAACTATGAGCAACGGATGCGCGATCTCAATCGGTTTCAGGGTCTGGCGGCCAAAGGGTTGGCTGCGACCGAACAGATGGAATCGGCGCAGTCGGCCGCCGATATCGCCGGCGCTGAACTGGCGAATAAAAAGTCGCGGCTGCGGTTGTTGCAGTCGCCGCCGCGCCCCGAAGAGGAAGCGGTGCTGCTGGCCGGGATCGAAAAACAAAAAGCCCGGCTGCGTTTTCTCAAACTTCAGGAAGACGCGCAGCAAATCATTACTCCCATTGAAGGTGTAGTGGCCGCCAATCGCAGCCGCGGAAATGTCCTGACGGTTATCAACAACGACAGGGTGGAATTGCTGGTACCGGTGTCCGACTTTAACATCGGCCTGGTCGCGGTCGGCCAGCCGGTCAAACTGAAGGTGCGCTCCTATCCCGGTACTACGTTCGACGGAGAGGTCGTTCATATCCCCAAGAGCGCGTCGAACCTCGATGAGGGAGGAGCGCGGTTTCCGGTGTCGGTGGTGGTGCCAAACGAAGACATGATACTCGCCGATGGTGTGACCGGGTATGCGAAGATCGAAATCGGCACGGCATCGTTGTTCAATTTGATCGCGCGCAAGGTCGCATCGCTCGTTCGCGTCGAATTTTGGTCCTGGTGGTAATCTTTTCCGGGTGTGAAAAGTTTTCCGCATGACTATCCGGGTGCGTCAATGACCATCTCAAAAAAACATGGATTTTTGAAGATTTCTTGAAGTCGTACTGCCACGTTATGGCAGTGTATCTTGCTATCTTTCGTATAGTTAAGGTGCCGTTCTCGTGTCGCACAGCGTTTCTACCAGTGAACGCGGCGTGACGCGCGGCGAAAGTGTGTGAACGGGTCCGTCCGCACGGCGCGGGCGCACGGGAGGGGTGTGTCGTATCATTTCGCTTGACCGCGACACTGCGCAGAGTATATTAATATCGCTCAACAATGTTAAACACGACTAAAAAAAAACCTTCCGTCCCCGGAAGGTTCGCTTGTATAGAAACCAAGAAGGAGGTGATTGAGTGAAGTACGAACTTATGGTTGAAGTCCTCGAGGCTCGCATCGCACCCGTCGGTTACAGTTTTGGAGGCGAGTAGGGCTTTCAAAGGGCAGGTTCGCACACCTGCCCTTTATTTTTGCATTAATACTTTTCTCAATCCCCGAATCTCTTTTTCGAGAAATTGTATCGACCGCTGGCTTTTGAAAAAGCGGCGGTCGACGTCATTGGTGATTTCGTCAGTCATCTGTCGGCACAGTTCCAGGGCCTTGCGGTAGCACTGGTAGCAGGCTTCATATTCTCCGTCTTTTTCTTTTGCCCGTCCCTGCAGGGTCAGATTCGTGATCATCTCCGGCCGCAGCCCGCACCTTCCGGCAATCATGTTTCCCTTCTGCAAATGCGCGACAGCCTCGTCGGGCCTTCCGGCGGCCAGCATCACTTCAGCGACCGAGTTATAGAACCGAGGCAGTTCCAGGTCGTTGGGTATGCGGTGGATCTGCTTCGATACGGTCGTGGCGAGGGCGAGCGCCTCATCGATCCGGTGCCGGGTGGCGAGGTGTTCCAGGCGGTTGAATTCGAGCACCAGTTTTTCACGGGTAAGCCTCAATTCCCCGGCGGTGACCTCGGCCCGTTGCAGGTAATGCCGGTCATCGGAAATACGCGTGATCAGCAGCAGGGCGGTTATCATGCTGGGCTTGTCGTCTTTTTGGTCGGCCCGCTCCAGAGCGACAATAGCCATACGAAGCGCCTCTTGCGTGTCGCCCAGATGGAACCGGAGATTGGCACGGCTGGTGTCAAGCATCCGTTCCAGAATTTCATCGTCTATCTCGGCGGTGAGCGCGGCGGCCTCACTGTAGGCCCGGTCAGCCTGCTCAAACCTGCCCATCCGTGTCAGGGTCATGCCCATCTGAAGGTTGAACGTCGCCAGATGGGCCTTGTCACCGAGTTGCTGCGAGAGCGCCAGGCCTTCCCTGAGGTACTGCAGCGATTCGTTGAGCCGGCAGGATGTCATCATTATCGAGGTAAGGTTCTCGTAGTTGAACAACAGCTCTTTTTTGGTGCCGATATCCCGGTTGATGGCCAGTGACTCCTTAAGGCAATCAATGCTGGCGTCCGGCCGGCCGCTGTAGAAGTAAGTATAACCCAGGTTATTGAGCGTTCTGGCGATTTCCACTTTGCGGCCCACTTCGCGGCTGAGTTTCAGGGACATGTTCAGCAGGGTGGCAGCCCGGCCATACCTGCCCTGGGAGCCGAACAGGGAACCGATGTTGTTAAGGGTGAGGGCCACCGTGCCGGTGACGCCGAGTTTTCTCTGGATCTTGAGCGCCCGGCGAAAACTCTTGAGCGATGCCGCCGCATCCATGGCCAGCCAGTAAATATTGCCCAGATTGTTGTAGGTGTGGGAAATTTCCAGTTCATCGTGGAGTTCTTCGTAGATGCTCAGAGCTTCCTTCAGGGCTGCGATACCGGCGTCGGTCTTGCGCTTGACCTTGTAGAGATCACCAAGGTCTTTGAATGTCTCTGCCAGTAGCTTGTCCCTGGGCAGTCCCCGGGAGACCTCCAGCAGTTGTTCGTACACGCGCATGGCGCGGTCCGTATCCCCGTTGTCCTTGAGGATATCCGCCTTGAGCATGAGCAACTGGCGCACTTTCGAGTAATGGCCGCTCGTGGCGGCGAAACTGATAACCGTGTTCAGAAGCAGGAGAGCCTCGGGCGTGCGGTTTGCATTCCAGTACGTCGAAGCGGCCTGATAAGCGGCGTTTTCGGCCCGCGCGAGATTTCCCGCCTGGACATGCAGGCGGGCCGCGGCATCTAAAGCGGACGATCTCTCGGCCAGCGAGGCATACTTCGCAGACAACGAGAGGACGGTTTTCTGCGAGAGAAATTGTCTTACCAGGTCCGGCAGAGCCGCCGGCATTTCGCGCGCACTTGAATCATCCACCAGACCCAGATCGACGGCGGCCTTGATACCGCCGATAAGGGAGCACCTGACCACGGCCTTTTTATGGCGATAGTTCTTCTCACGGAATGTCTGCAAGGTGCGTCGTCGCATGAGTGCGGGCCAATAAATGTCCTTTCTGAAGGCAAAACGGCCGCCCTCCCAGGCAAGATTGTTTCGGTTGAAGTTTCCCGTCAGGAGGCATCGTAATTTCGTGTTGTCACCGTCGGTGAGGTGGTCAAGGCGGTCAGACAGGTCGGCGCTGACGGTGACAAGGGCGTTTTTGTTATCGGAGTAGGACCGCGTCATATCAACCAGGTGAGCGGGGCGGATCGCCCTCTCATAGGGATAAACGGCGCCGGCGTTACGCAGCGCCCGGCAGACCTGCCAGCCGGATTCGGGGCGGCGGTCGGGATCTTTGGTCAGCAGTTGCGTGACAAGTTCACGTAGGCCGCGGGGCAGGTCCGGCCGGATATCGGCAAGCGGCACGCAGTCGGCCTCTCGCACCCGGCTGTTGGTCTTTACGGGATCGGAGTCGTCGTCCATAAAGGGGTGGACGCCGGACAAAACCTGATAGGCGATGACTCCCAGGGCAAACAGGTCGCTTTTGTAACTGGTCTGGTTGGCGGCAAGAGTCTCCGGAGCCACGTATCCGACCGTCCCTATGCCGGCCCGGCTCTCTTCCGGCTCGTGCGAGAACCTCCCCAGCGAAAGGTCGGACAGCTTGATATGGAACAACTCGGCGGGGCCAAGGTCGGGCCAGTTCGCCGGCAGGAACAGATTATGAGGTTTTATGTCGCCGTGTATGATTCCCTGTGCCCGCAGGTACTCCAGGTTTACGGCGGCAGACGAGAGTAAGTTCATAGCCAGCATCACATCGTCAACCCGGCCGATTGTATCAAGCGTTGGCCCCGAACAAAGCTCCATCAGCAGGTAGGGGGGAGGGTCGAGTGATATCTCGAGAATGCGGACGAGCCCGGGATACTTCAGGCGCCCGGCGAGCCGGTGCTCCCGCTCGATGAGCCTGAGAAAATCGACCGAGGAGTCGCCTTGAGTCTTGGGGAACTTGAGCGCCGCCTCGCGGTCAAAGCGTTTGGTTCGGACGCGAACGACGTCCGCCGTGCCCCCCTGCCCCAGTTGTCCGATTAACTGGAAATCGGGCAGTTCACAGGCGGACTTCATACATCGTTCTCTTGCTTCTCCGGTTGAAACCGCGGGAGCATGATTCGGAACTGCGTGCCCTGACCAAGGGCCGATTCGGCCACCATTTCCCCGTGGTGGTTGGTGATTATCTTCTGGCAGTTGGCCAGACCCAGGCCGTGACCGCCCTTCTTGGTAGTGAAGTGAACGGTGAAGATCTTTTTGAGGGTATCGTCGGACATCCCGGTGCCGTTGTCAGACACCTCTAAAACCACCCGTTCGTTCTCTTTGTCATAATCGGCGGTGATGTCGATCTCGCGTTTGAATTCCTTGTCGTCGAGGTGTTCCCTGGAGATTCTCTCTTCGATAGCATCGGCGGCGTTATTCAACAGATTCATCAGTACCTGTTGTATCTGACCGACATCCATCTCGATGTTGGGAATGTCGTGACCGAGGTCAATGGTGAAGTGGGTCTTCTTGAAACGGGGCTGGACGCGCAGAGAAAAAAGAAGGTCTTCGATCAGGTGCTTGACATCGTAACTGATGTAGTCGGGCTCAGGTTTGGAGAAATCCATCAGGCTGTTGACAAAACGTTTTATCTTGAGGATGTTCTCCGTAATTGATTTGCTGTTGAACTGCGCCTTGTCGTATTTTTCGCGCTCGATGTTCATGGCCAGGAGTTCGGCGTTGTTGGAAACTATAGCCAGGAAGTTGTTGAGTTCATGGGCCACCGACGCCGCCATCTCGCCCTTGGCGACCAGTTTCTCGGAGAGGATAACGTACTTTTCCATGATGACTTTTTCGGTGGTGTCCTCAATGGTCATTATCAATCCGTCGTCGCCCGAAGGCAACTCGGAGATGGGAGAGATTTTCAGCGAAAGCGCCTTCTCGACATAGCCGGTGTTGTGAAAATAGCGCGAGTCCGAAAACTCCTGTTTGGTCGACAGAGCGATGTTAATCATATTCTGCCACCGGGGCCGTTCTTTCTGTGGCAGGATATCCAGGAACACGGTCGGTTTTTTGTCGTTACCGACCAGGGAGATGCTGTCGAGGTTGATATCGAAAATCTCCAGGGCGATGGAGTTCATCGTGGCAATGCGGCCACGGGCGTCAATGACGACGATGCCGACCGGCGAGTTCTTGATCACCGATTCGTTATAACTCTTCAGGCGCAGCAGGGAGTCGTATATACGGGCATTGTGCAGGGCATTGGACACCATCTGCGCGTAGAGTTCGAACAGATAAAGATCGGATTTCAAGAACATTTTGGCCTGGTTGGAATTGTCCAGGTAAATAACGCCGATCACGGTGTCCTTGATTTTGATAGGCACGCACATGATGGAGCGCAGGTGAAGTTCCACCACTGACTGAAGCCGGGAATAGCGGTCGTCGGCCATGGCGTCGGATGTATAGACTGATTTACCGGTGCGGGCGACCTGGGATGTGACCGATGTGGAGACCTTGAAGTCCTCCTCCATCAGGTCCTCCTTGCAGATGTTATAAGCGGATTTTATCTGCAACTCGCCCCACTCGTCCAGAAGCATGATAAGTCCTCGCTCGGCCTGCATAAGCTCGATGGCTTTGCGCATAACGATCTGGAGGACGTCATCCAGGACCAGGGATGAGTTTATGGCCAGAGAGACTTCCAGGAGCGCTTTTAGATCAGCTTGAGACTTGGAGGATTCATCGTCGGCATCGTCGATCCGCGGGTTGGCCTCAGCGACCTCGTTAAGGGTCGCTTCGAGGTCGGCGATGATGTCGAGCGAGGTACGGACGGTGTCATCCTCACCGGGCTCGCCGGCCGGTGCAACGGCGGTAATCTTATTATCGTCGATTTTGGGATCTCTGGTTCGCTCCATTGAAGCCATTTCCGCTAAGGTGTTATATTCTTTTTATATATCGGAATTTACCGCTTGGAATTTACCCCCGACCTGGCCGGCCGGAGGGAAGGAAAGGGGCTTTTTCAGTCTCGGCGCCTGATTTCGGACAGAGAAAACGGCGCCGATTCCGCGTGAAATTCCTCTCTGCCAAAATCCGTCAGCTGGAGGAATTTCTTAAAAAGATACTTGATGGGAGATTTCGGCCCGGGACTCGAATCGTCATCAAAGACGAGATTAGCCTTTGTCAGCGAGACACAGGTGATGTCCAGTTCCAGCGAGTAGTAGGTGCCTGTCGAAAGGTCGTCTATTCCTGCCAACACCACTACCTGGGAGTCCGACAGGTACTGGTGCAACCTGGGTAATGACGGGTGGATACGGCTGACGTCCGACTTGCCGCCGGATATCGTTACCAGGAAGTCCTCGGTCACAGCTCGCTGACCGATTCTGACGATCCGGCTGGCCCTCGAGATTGTCTCCTTGCCCCAGAATCGCCGGGGCCGCTTCAGGACCACCTGGTACTCGACGGCGAACTCAATCCCGTCCTTGAGCTGGTCGATCCTTTTCGACGTTATGTACGGTGCCAGGTCCAGTTGAACAGAAAGGGAGTCCCTCGATTCCCAAAGGTCAAAGTCGATTCCGGCGGGACCCTGGGCCGTCACCCCCGGGCTCAGGCAGCACCACAGAACGAGACAGAACGGGAATAATTTCCGGTGTTTTCTCATCCTTCCAGTACGGGCTTTTCAAGGCTCAGAAAACATGGTTCAAACGAACGTAAAACTTAGGGTCGTCATCAAAGGAGCGATCCAGCCGCTTCGACAGGCTCACTTTGAAATCCTTGCCGAGATAGAGAGCCATGCCGAGGTCATGCCTGGTCTCCACATCGCGGTCAAGCCTGGTATCGTTGGCGATCTGGGCGCCGTCCCAGAAAACCGAGACAGCTACATCCGTTTTCGGGAAAGCGATTCGATATTCGGCCGTGGCCATCCAGAAGCGGCTCCCCATGAATTCCTTGTGTTTGTAGCCGCGCAGAGTTCCCAGCCCGCCCATGTAGAATCTTTTGTACATCGGCAGGTGGCCGTCACTTCCGCCATAAATCCCCTTGAGGAGCAACATGGCGTGACGATGGATCTCCTGGTAGCGGCGTACACTGAGCGTATAGCGCCGGTAATCAAAATCCGAACTGAGGTCCGGATGCGACCACTCCAGGTTAGCCGTCATGTGCCAGGCGGAGCGGTCGAAAGGATCATCCTCGTCGCGGGTGTCATAGTCGACCTCCCAGGTCAGACCGGCGTTGGCTGTCGTATCGATCTCCCGAATGCCGTCAAGGCGATAAGCATAAGGTACCCGCTCAAAATTATCTCCGAATTTCTTGTCTCCTCCGAAAAGTGACCAGAGGTCGCGGTTGGCCGGCAGCCACCTGGTCTCTTCGTAGCGGTAGCGGCACTCGACTGTCAAATTATCCATCGGTTTTCCTCGAACAAAGAGGGTACCGCCTTCGCCTTCATAGTAATCCTTGAAATCTTCGGTGACCAGCAGGGCAAAAGTAGTGTTTTCCCAGTTTCCGATTAACCAGTCGTCTTCCGAGGCGAGTCGCCGGTAGAGTGCACCGCCCACGGCAATCGCCGGGTCTCGCAAAACGATCTGCTCCAGGCCGAATTCGTACCGCCAGCGCTCCGACGCGAACGCGTAGCCGCCCTGAGCTCGAATCAGCGGCAGGAGGGAGTCACTGTCGGAGAACTCCGCCCCAAAATAGAGAGTGGCGCCATCGACGCGGTTGTAGACGAAATCGCCGATAGCATCGATGGCTTTATCCCCGCGATAAAAACGATGACGGTATTTCGTGCGCCGCTTATCCGCGCGAAACACCTCGCCGTAGACGGAGGCGTCCCGGGCGACATCGACGCGACCCGAAAACGAAACGATGTCTCCGCGCACTACCGCCCCCGGCCCGACATAGACATCACCCAGCAGCGATATGACGTCCCTGTTCACTTCGCCGTAGATCTCGATGCTGCCGGTCAGGCTGAGCACCAGTCCCCGGATGAACTCGTCGCTGTCTACAACCAGGTCGCGAGAGGTCTCGATCAGATTGCCGCGCTTGAACCGCCGCACGGAGGCGGCGGCCCCGGTGGAGGTCATAAAAAGGATGGAAATATGGTCATCGCTGCCAAACACGCGGGTGTCCGAGACCTGGTCATAAGGATAGGTCCTGCCTTCGATGACAAGGCCTGCCTCGTCAAAAAGAAGTATGTCGCCGGCGTAAACCTGCCCGTTTTTGGCGGCGAGATCATTAAGCCGGAACTGCTGCACCGATTCCCGGTCATCAAAAAAAGCGGTTACCTGCACCTGCTTTTTTTCGAGAGTGATCTTGAAGAACTCACTGCTTTTGCCGGACTGCCCGAATTCCTTGTACTTGACTTCTTCAGCAGAGCCTGAGCCCGCTGCCAACAGCAGCAACAGCCCCGCAGACGCCAGATAAGCCCACGCCTTCATATTCATTATGACCTCCGTTTTCTACAGCCATAAAACAATCTGCGTGCCAACAAGTCAAGTTGTGAAAATTCAAGCGGTTACCGGGTCGAGGTCGCGGCGGCCGTGTTTTTATTACACAGCGAAGCACAGTTTTGGTTCGTGTCTACCTGAGGCCGTAGTCTTTTATTTTCCTGGACAGATTAGCCCGGTCAGTGTGGAGGAGGCGCGCGGCCTCGGAAATGTTGCCGTCGCAGTCCTTCAGGGTCTGCCCGATCAGCTGTTTCTCAAAATTGCGCAGCCGGTCGACAAGAGACGAGGAGTGATCGAGGCCGATGTCGCGGCCCGGCTCGCCTGCCTGCGACTGCACGTCGGCGAGACTGACCTGTCTGTCCCGGCAGAGGATTGTCAGGCGCTCGACGATATTTTTTAACTGGCGAATATTGCCCGGGTATGTCAGCGTCGCCAGGTAAGCGACGGCCTCGGCGGACAGGCTGGTGCGGCCCGAGGGGTCCAGGCGCCTGAGAAATTCGCCAACGAGCAGAGGGACGTCGTCCAGCCGCTCACGGAGAGGCGGGACGTTTATGACCAAGACAGAGATACGGTAATAGAGGTCTTCGCGGAATCGTCTTTCGTCAACCAGGCGCTTCAGAGTGCGGTTAGTGGCGCAGATCAGCCTGACATCGACGCTCCGGCTGTCGACGGCGCCAAGCGTCTCGACCTCGCCGGTTTCCAGCACCCGTAACAGTTTGGCCTGGCAATCCAGCGGCAAATCACCAATCTCGTCGAGAAAGATGGTGCCTCCGTCCGCCTGCACGAATTTCCCCGGATAGTCTTTGACGGCGCCGGTGAAGGCGCCCCGGGTGTGTCCAAACAATTGTGATTCGAAAAGACTCGCCGGGATGCCCGGGCAATTGACTTTGACAAACGGCTGGTCACGTCGGCGGCTCTGCAGATATACCCGGGTGGCGACCAGTTCTTTCCCGGTTCCGTTTTCACCTTCGATGAGGATGGCGCTGTCGGTCGGGGCCGCCTGCGCTACCGTTTCCAGCAGACCGCGAACGGCTCTGGATTCGCCTGTTATTTGCGAACGATCATCGATGTCATCCACGATAATGGTTCGCTGGCGATGTGCGCTCGCCAGGGCCAGTGAAGCGCGCACCGAGGCGAGCAGCTTCTCTGCCTTGACGGGTTTTTCCAGGTAGTCTACAGCACCGAGCCTGATGGCCTCGAGAGCCGTCGGAATATCGGCCAGCCCGGAAATGACCAACACCAGCGGTGCCATCGGGCCCCGGCGTAGTTGCCGGAGGAACTCGAGGCCGGACTGTCCGGGAAGGTTCAGGTCGAGCAATATGAGGCTATAATCAATATGGTCGCACCGCCGCGCCGCTTCCTCGGCGCTGGCCGCCGTGTCCGGCTGGTAACCTTCATCCCGGAGAAGCGAGGAGAAGGAAGAGGTGATATTGGGCTCGTCATCAACAACCAGAATCTTAGCCGGCATCATCCTCACCTCGCTTTCCCGGGAGAAAAATGGTCGTCATGGTTCCCTCTCCTTCCTGCGACTCGATCAAAAGCTGGCCGCCCATTTCGCTGGTAATCTTGTCCACTACGGCCAGGCCCAGACCGCTGCCCTTCTCCCGGGTGGTGAAATACGGCATGCGGGCCGATTGAATCACCTCAGCACTCATGCCCTTTCCGAAATCCTGCACTACGAACCTTAACCCATCGCGGTCGCAGGACATTTTCAGAAGGATCTTTCCCCCGGGGTCCGACGCTTCCACGGCGTTTTTGAGCAGGTTGTGCAGGGCTTCCCTGAAGTAGGTCTGATCGATTTCGGCGTAGCACGTCGCCGCCGGCAGTTCCAGCGAAAAAGCGAAGGGGGCGGTCTCCTCCCGATAGAGGTCAGCTATGGATGAGAGCAGATCGTTGAGGTTGGTTTTTTGCAGTACCGGCGGCGGCAGTTTGGCCAAGTCAGCGAAGCGGTCGGCCAGGTTCGTCAGATGCCGCAGCTCCTCTGATGCGGCCCGGAGCGGCTCGCGCACTCGGTCGAGGTCGGGGGAACTCTCCAGCAGCCGTTCGATACGGTATAGCGACACCAAAATGGGCTGCAGGGGATTTTTGAGTTCGTGGGCGAAGCGGCGGGCGACGCTTCGCCAGGCGGCGACTCGCTCACTCTGGGCAAGTCGGGCCGTGGTCGTCTCCAGTCGCCTGGCCATGAGGTTGAAGTTGTCAATCAGAACTCTGATTTCCGCCGTTCCGGTGGCAGGGACAGACTGCTTGAAATCACCGGCGGCGATTTCCCTGGAGGCATGACTCAGGGCTACCAGCGGGCCCGAAAGACTTCTGGAGAGGCGGGAAGAAAAGAAGTAGGCGACGGCGACGCTGAGGGCGGCCAGAACAAGAAACATCAGACCGACAAAGTAGATGTAACTCAGGGCCATGTCACGGCTCGATTCCCTGATGGCGTGGTCGGCCTGAATCTGTTGCAGAAGTCCGGCGTAGCCCTCGGTGTGGATGATACCGGCGATTTGAATCTGATCGGCTGAAAGAGGCGTCGCGATGTACTGGTAAATGATGCCACCGGCTTCCACAAAACCGCGGGGGCGGTCGCGAGCGGATCGCTCGATAGCCGCCATCGTCGAAGGCGGCAGGAGCGTGTTCGGCGGTGGAGCCTCGACCCGCCCGTCATCCACCGTGAAAGTGAAATCCAGATACCGTACGGCAGGCCTGGAGGCACCATCCGTTCGATTCTGCCGGCGGCCAATCCGGTCAAACAGGAAATCGTTATAATAATCTACCAGTCGTTGATCGTTGTTGGTTTCAGTTTCACGGTACAGGTGACTGCTTTCGACAGCCAGGTAGACGCCCGTCAGAGTCAGCACCACCGTCGGTACAAGGGCCGACAGCAGGAAAAGTTGGAACAGTTTTCTGCCAAAAGAAGGTTTCATCTCGGTCAGGCGCGAAAGCGCCGGTTGTAGTCGGCCAGGGCCTGGCGATGCGCCGCAAAAGCGATCTTGTCAGGCAGTTCCTCAAAACCAAAAAAGCGGACGTCCAGGGCGTCATCAGCAGCCCGCAAGACACCGCCGACTCGTTTGGCCAGATAGAGAATCAGGACGGCGTTCGCCCGGGGATCATCGGTACCGGAATATACCTCGAAGAACGAGGTCAGCTCGACTTGCAGACCGGTTTCCTCGCCGACCTCGCGAATCGCCGTTTGGGTCGGATGCTCCCGCCATTCCATGAAGCCCGCCGGCAGACACCACCAGCCGATTCGGGGCGGGTGGGCCCGCTTGACCAGCAGAACGCGGTCGTCTTCCACTATCACGACGCCTGCCGCCGGAACGGGATTCTGGTAATATACGAACCCACATTCCCCGTCGGGACAGCTCAGTCGCGTGTGACCGTCAAGCTCCGCGGCCGCCAGGGCAGTGCCGCACCGAGGACAGAAACGGTAACCGCAATGCTCATCCTTGAGGCGGAACAGTTTCTCGGCATCGAAATATCTGTGTTTGTCATCCATCGCGCCGGGCCACGTCGTTGTTCATCTTAAGGGCAATGAGGGTAGTGTCGTCGCGGGGCGGATACGTGGGGTCGAAGGAGCGCACGTCGTCCAGGATAGCCTCAATAAGTTCCCGCGAGCCCTTATTGCGGTTTTGACAGACGAACTGGCGGACACGCTCCTCGCCGTATTCGCGTTCGTCCTGGTCCCTTGCTTCGGAAAGGCCGTCAGTGAAAAAGAATATCATGTCGTCCGGCCTCAGGGTGACTTCGGTCGACCGGTATTCCATGCGGGGGAGGGCGCCGATGATGGGTCCGCCGACCTTGAGGTATTCGATCTCACCGTTGGCCCGAACCAGGAGCGGGTAGTTGTGTCCCGCATTGGAATAGGCGAAGCGCCCCTGACGAGGGTCGAGTTCGCCGTAGAACAGGGTGACGTATTTCTCGGATGACGTGGAGGCCGCCACGAGCTGGTTCATGTTCTTCAGCATCATCTCGATGGGGATGTCGTTGTTGGCTTCACTGTGGATGATCGCCTGTATCTGTGCCACCATCAGGGCAGCTGGCATGCCCTTGCCCGAGGCGTCGGCGATAACCACGCCGATGCGGCCGTCCCGAAGTTGAATGAAATCAAAGAAATCTCCTCCGACCGTACGGGAAGGGGTGGAATGAGCGGAGATGTCGGTCCCGTCCACCTGCGGCGGACTCGACGGCAGCAGTCCGACCTGGATCTGCCGGGCCATGTTCATCTCCTCCTGGAGACGAAGCCTTTCCAGGGACTCGACGTACAGGCGGGCATTTGTCAACGCCGAGACCATCTGGTTGGACAGCACGCCGAGAAGATTGATGTCGTCAGAGGAGTAACGGTAGCCGGCAGCTTTGTCAGTGAGAGCCAGAAAACCCAGCATGTGATTGGCGTCCTTCATGGGCAGGACGAGCTTGACGCGATGTTCGTCCAGAAAACCGCCCAGCCGGGAGCCTTCCATAAAATCGCTGAGCGAGTAGAAGTAGGTGGGTGAATCGAGCAGGTTGATTCCGCGGAGCATGAGATCATCGCGATCCACAAGTATCCGTTTGGGGACGTCCTCACCGGGAAGTACGGCATATTCCTCAACCTCGTCATCATAAAGGATAAAATGAACCTTTTCCACCAGCAGTGTTGTGCGCAGGGTTTCCTCGATAATCTGCCGCAGTTTCCTCGGGTCGAACTGCGATATCACCTGACGCGAGAATCTTTCCAGGACATTCCGGTAATCGCTGCGGGTGCGTATGAACATCGAGCGCACCAGGTCATCGACCCAGTTGTTAATCGGTTGAAACAGCAGGAGCAGAACGATGATAAAGGCATAACTGACGACTTCGGCCTGCTCGCCGACCAGCCGTGTGAGAAGATCCCTGGATTTCACCACCAGCAGAACGTATACTCCGACCAGCAGCGCCGACGTGATGGTATAAACGAACGACTGGCGGAAAATCAGGCGCACATCCAGAAACTGGTACCTGATGGTCGCGTAGATGAATATGACGGAACTGACCAGGAGTGCCAGCGCCATCAGAACCGACTTCAGGGCGTCGGGGAAATCGTAAGGCAGGAAACTTGCCCCAAGGTGGGCTATCACAAACAGACCCAGCCCGATACGCGTGCCCCAGAGAACCAGGCGCGTCTGCGACAGAAGCCGGGGGTTGGTCAGGTACTTCCTGCCCGACTCCAAAAAGTACACGGCGACGGCCACGTAGGTCAGGTTGATGACCCCGAATACGGCCATATGCTCGGTGCGAATCCAGCTCACCAGGTAGAACAACCAGTACAGCAGTGCCGAGAGCGGCTTGAGTACGATTCCGGAGAAGCCCTCGCCGACGGTGTCGAGGTTCAAGGTGTCATAGGCCACCGCTATCTGGTCGTAAAACAGCATCAGGACCAGGTGCATGATTTGTGGGAGGAATATCAGGAATTGCAGGCGCTGGTGTTTGAAACCCTTGAAACGGTCGATCGGGAAAATCCAGGAAAATACCAGCAGGAACGGGAAAAACAGCTCCCAGATATAATGCAGGTTGTAGGTGGCGGTATCCTCGAAGATCCCGCCCGGTGGCGCCGAACGCGCGATGACGGTGCCAAGGGCCATGAAGATGGGTCCCAGCCCCGCAAAAAAGAGCATGGAGCCGCTGATGCGATTGAGACGATTGGCAAAATTGTCCCGGGTGATGGTTATCGCCAGGAAAACCAGAAAACCACCCGCGAGGAAGTAAGCCAGTGTTTTTATCAGTTCCATACTCATGGCGCTACCAGCGGCAAGAGAGTCGATTAAACGGCTTTTTTGATAATCACCAGGGACCCCTTGTCGGAGAGCTTGAATTCGATGGAATCCATCAGCGACTTTACTATAAAGATACCGCGGCCGACCTTCTTGAGAAGGTTTTCGTCGGCAATCGGGCTCTCGATACCATCAGGGTCAAATCCCGTCCCCTCGTCGGCCACAGAGATCTTCACCGAAGAGTCCTCCCTGCCCACTCGCACTGTTACCTTCTTGTCAGGGGAAGACTTGTTCCCGTGGCAGACCGCGTTGTTGACCAGCTCGGAAACTGAGATGGCGATATCGGCGATGACGGATTCATCAATCCCGTATCGGCGCAGCAGGTTCTCCACGAACATGTCAACATCGGCCAGGTAATCCAGAGTGGAAGGGATCTTTATCGTGTCACCGCTGATGGTCGGTTTATCCATGTTGTTCGGCTCTCCTAAAAAAACAGGCAGGTCCAAGTCTGGCCTACCTGTCGACAATGTCAGCTTACCTTTTTACTTGCTGGGCATCGGTTACTTAAACGACTTAAGGGCATCCTCGACCGAGTCGTAAGAGTCAAAGACGGTCACCAGCTTGGTGATCGTCAGGAGGGAGCGAATCTTGTCGGTCACGTTGGCAAGTTTGAGTTCCCCGTCGTTGTTGCGGATGGTCGTGTAGCTTGATATGAGAATCCCCAGTCCGGTGGAATTCATCCAGTCGACTTGTGCCAGATTAATGACTACTTTGCTCATTCTTTTTTCGATATAATCATGCAGTTTGTCGTTGAGCAGACTGGCGTCGGGCCCACCCATAATTTTGCCCTTGGGCTCGAAAACGACCACTCCGTCCTGCTCCCACGTGGAAAGTTTCATAGCCTCTTCGCCTCCAGCAACAAGTTAGTATTTTTACGAGACCAAAGCAACCGGAGTTGCGTCAGCTCCGGGTTGTCTTTGCCGTTTATCCGATGACGGCTATAAGTTGCTAATACACATGCCACTTACAGACAATTAGTTTGATGGTGTCGGGAAAGTCAAGGTCTTTTTGGAGGGGCCGCTGCTGATCGGGGAAGTCGCCGGGTGCGGCCCGCCTCGAGCCGTGCTACGTTTCGCTCTAGGCGCTGACTTTGACCTTGCCAGCTTCTATCGGCTTATATTGCAGGGCCTTGGTGGGGCAGAAATGTGCGCAGACAGGGTCACCGCCGCAAAGATCACACTTGACCACCTGGTTGTGCTGGCGGTCCAGAAGAGAACAGCCGAACGGACAGGCAGCGATGCAAGCCATGCAGCGGACGCACTTCTCCTGATTGAGTTCAATGGCCCCGGTTTCCGGGTTGCGTTTTAAGGCGTCCACAAGGCAGGACTTCACACAGGCAGCCTCCTCGCACTGGAGACAGACCACCGGTACCCACAGTTCCTTAAAGCCCCCGTCCAACGGGTAGATGCGACTGACTCCCGGCTTGCCCGCAACAGCGTGGGCGAAGGCGCAGGCCAGCTCGCAGGTCCGGCAGCCGATACAAACATCCGGGTTCACGGTAAAACGATACGTCATGGTTGCACCTCCCTCGACCAGTTGGCGATGCGGCCCATGGTGCGGGACGTCTCCATGCGATGACAATCGTCACAGATCTCAAAATACTCCATGGGAATGTCTCTGCCGGCGCTCAAAGACTCGGCGAACTCTCTGGTGATGGTTTTCCTGCCGCACCGGCTGCAAGCCATCAGTTCGAAATCTTTCTCCCAGATGCGCCGTACGCCGTTCCGGTCGGAGAACTTGATGAAGTGGGTGGGACAGTTCTGGGCGCAGGCCAGGCAGCCGACACAATCCGGCGGAGCCTCGCCCAGAGGCGGGGCTATCTCCTTGCCGTGGCCCCGACCGACCGCCGAAATAGCCTTAAATCCCATAGTCTCGCAGATGCGGGTGCACAGCCCGCACAAGATGCAGTCGTCGGGCTCCGGGACCTCCTCGTACGAAGTGTGAGTCACGCCGTAATCCGCAGCCAACTGGATGATTTCAGGGGTGTTGGGATGACAGGCCAGGAACAGGTCGACAATAGTTTTGCGCAGTTCGATTACCTTGGGCGAATGAGTGCTGACAATAAGGTTTTCTTCCACCGGGTAAAGGCAGGAGGTAACAAAATTGGCCCAGCCGTCCCACTCCGGCCTGGTTATTTCAACCATGCAGAGCCGGCAGGCGCCGTAAGGTTCGACTGCTTCATGGTGGCACAGGGCGGGAATATCGATTTTCTCCCGCCTGATGACCGACAGCAGCATCTCGCCTTCTGCGGCCTGAACCAGTTTACCATTTATCGTAAGTCTAACCATCGATCTCTCCTAATGAATCTCTATGGCGTCGAATTTGCACACGGCGTAGCAGGCGCCGCACTTGGTGCACTTCTCCTGATCGAGCACGTGCACTTGTTTCTTCTCGCCCGTGATGGCGTTCACGGCGCAAGCCGAGATGCAAGCCATGCAGCCGGTACATTTATCGTTGATCTCGTAAGTAATGAGTTCCCGGCAGACTCCCGCGGGACAACGCTTCTCGCGGATATGAACCAGATACTCGTCGCGGAAATAGCGGATAGTGCTCAGCAGCGGGTTCGGCCCCGACTTGCCGAGGCCGCACAGTGAGCCCAGGATGATCATCTCGGAGAGTTTTTCCATCTTTTCCAGGTCCGCTTCGGTGGCGCGGCCTTCGCTGACTTTGACGGTCATGGCGTGGAGCTGGTAGAGACCTTCGCGGCAGGGAACGCACTTGCCGCAGGATTCGCTGACCAGGAAGGACAGGAAGTACTTGGCCAAGTCGACCATGCAGGTGCGGTCATCCATGACGATCATGCCGCCCGAGCCCATCATGGAACCGGCCTCGGTCAGGGTGTCAAAATCAACTGGCAGGTCAAGCATGGACTCCGGAAGACAGCCGCCCGAGGGGCCGCCCGTTTGCACCGCTTTGAAGGGCCGGTTGTCAATAATGCCGCCGCCGATACCGAAAATGATCTCGCGCATGGTGGCGCCCATGGCCACCTCGATCAGGCCGGTGTTGCGCACCTTGCCGACCAGGGAGAAGACCTTGGTGCCGGTGTTGGACGGAGTGCCGATCGAAGTGTACCATTCAGCACCTTTGTCAATGATAAGCGGCACGTTGACATAGGTTTCGACATTGTTGAGCACCGTTGGCTTATCATAAAGGCCCTTGACGACCGAGCGGATGTACTTGGCGCGCGGTTCGCCGACCTCGCCGGCCACGGAGCGCATCAGGGCCGATGACTCGCCGCAAACAAAGGCTCCGGCGCCACGTGAGATACGGATACTGAAAGAGAAATCACTGCCTAGGATATTATCCCCGAGCAGGCCGACCTCCTCGCAATCGTCTATGGCTTTTTTCAGGTGCGTCACGGCCAGCGGATATTCTTCGCGCACATAGATGAAGCCCTGCCGGGCATCGACGGCGTAGGCGGCGATCATCATTCCCTCGAGAACGCCGTGAGGATCGCCCTCCATTATGCTGCGATCCATGAAGGCGCCGGGGTCGCCCTCGTCACCATTGCAGATAACGTAGTGAACGTCGGAAACAACATCGCGGCAGGTACGCCACTTGCGGCCGGCCGGGAAACCACCGCCCCCGCGACCGCGGAGCCCTGAAGCCATTATTTCGGCTATGACTTCATCGGGGGTCATCGACGTCAGCACCTTGGCGAGCGCCTGGTAGCCGCCGTCGGCTATATATTCATCGATGCTGTGAGCGGCGATTTTGCCGAGGTGGCGAAGGGCAATGCGGCGCTGCATGGAAAAGAAGGGTAGGTCGTTATAGCGCTCGATCTTGTGGCCGTTACTCGGATCACTGTAAAGGAGCGGCTCCAATATCTCGTCGTGCGCCAAGGATTTTTCGACAATGGCTTCCACGTCTTTGGGTTTGACCCTGGTATAGAACGTCCCCTGCGGCTCAATCACGACCAGCGGGCCCTGTTCACAGAAGCCGTGGCAGCCCGTTTTCGTGACGGCCTCAATCGAAAAACCCTTCACCTTGCGCTTGCTGAGGACGTCCTCGAAAGCGGTTACGATCTTGGCCGCGCCGTTGGCGAGACAGCCGGTACCGCAACAGACAATCACCTTCTTAGGAAATTTCCCCAGAGCCGCCCGGCACTCTTTTTGAACCTTTGACAGATGTTGTGGGTCTTTTATACGCATTCTATTTTGCCTTTAGAATCTTGCGGACATTGCTCACGCTGAACGAGCCGTGATACTTCTCGTCGACAATGATGATTGGCGCCATGGCACAGGCTCCGACACAGGCGACCACCTCGAGTGTGTGCTCCCGGTCAGGCGTCGTCTGACCGGCCTTGATGTTCAGCATGCTTTCGAACTGCTGTTGGATCAGGCTGGCGCCGCGAATATGGCAGGCGGTGCCGACGCAGACGCGGATCACTTTCTTACCGCGCGGTACCAGGCTGAAGGCATTGTAGAATGTCGAAACCGAGTAGACTTTGCTGAGGGGAATGGTCAGCCATCTGGCCGTCTCGCGCAGTGCCTCTTTGGGGAGATAGTGATACTCCCTCTGAATATCCTGTAAGATGGCAATCAACGACGCCGGACTCTGGTCATAGCGGCCGAATATTTCCGGCAGTTTGCCAAAATCGTGATTCATGCTTTATCCTTCTCGCCGAGTTTTTCCAGGGCCAGTTCGTAACCTTCTTTGAAGGCCTGCAGGTTGGAGACCAAATATTCTTTCTTCCCACCCAGTTTCTGCTGCAGTGCGTTTTCAGTGCTGTCATAGCTGACCACCCCCGAGGCGCCAATGAAGGCTCCCAGGATAACCATGTTGGCGGCCCGGGGATTGCCGGCTTTTATAGCGATATCGTTGGCCGGGATCAGAAGTTGAGTAATGTCGGTACGGTCGGACTGCACATCGATCAGCGAACTGTTGATTATCAACAGACCGTTCGGCTTTATCCGCGGAGAAAACTTGTCAAACGACGGCCGGTTAAAGGCGCAGACACAGGTCGGATTACTGATGATCGGTGAACCGATGCGCTTGTCGGAAACGACGACCGTGCAATAGGCGGTGCCGCCGCGCATTTCCGGGCCGTACGAGGGCAGCCAGACGACCTCTTTGCCTTCAATCAGCCCGGCCTGAGCCAGAAGCTGCCCAATCGTCATGATGCCCTGGCCGCCGAAGCCGGCCATGGTAACTTCATACTGCCGCATCGGATGCCTCTACTTTCTCGCAATCTTTGTAGCAGCCGAGCGGGTAGTACGGTACCATGTTTTCTTCGAGCCATTGGGTCGATTCCTGGGGTGTTTTACCCCAGTTGGTGGGGCAGGTGGACAACACCTCGATCAGCGTGAAACAGCGATTCTCGACCTGGTAGGTGAAGGCCTTCTTCAGTGCCCGCTTGGCCCGGATGATATGAAAGGGCGTGTGCACCGCCACTCTCTCAATGTAGGCCGGGGTCTTCAGTGTGGCCAGAAGCTCGGCGACACGAATCGGGTAGCCGGTAAGATTGACATCGCGTCCGAACGGGCAGGTGGTGGTTGGCTGGCCGGGCATGGTCGTCGGAGCCATCTGGCCGCCGGTCATGCCGTAGATGGCGTTGTTAACGAAGATGGTGGTAATTTTCTCTCCCCGGTTGGCGGCATGGACAATCTCGGCCGTGCCGATCGAGGCCAGGTCACCGTCACCTTGGTAGGTGAAAACAATCATGTCGGGCCGAAACCGTTTGAAGCCGGTCGCCAGAGCCGGGGCGCGGCCGTGGGCCGCTTCCATGAAATCGGTCTTGACGTAGTTGTACATGAAAACCGAACAACCAACGGGCGCGACACCGACCGTTCTTCCGCGTATGCCCAGTTCGTCGATGACCTCGGCCACCTGGCGGTGAATTACGCCGTGAGTGCAGCCGGGACAATAGTGTGTAACCACATCAACCAGCGCTTCCGGTCTGGTGAAAAGTGTCTTTTCATTATTATTCATGGCGACCCCTTTCATGCCTCTCGAGAGGGCTGGTAACTCGGGTTCTCGATCAGCTTTTGGATGCGCAGCTTGACATCGTCCGGTGTCGGCACGACCCCGCCGGTGCGCCCGTAAAACTTCACCGGCTTGGCGCCCAGAATTGCCCGCTCGGCGTCCTCGAACATCTGGGCGATGCTCATCTCGATGACAAGGACGTTCTCTATATTTTTTTTCTGCGCTTCCTCACGGAGCTGCTTGGCGGGGTAAGGGAAGAGGCTGATGGGCCGGAACAGCCCCACTGATACTCCTTCTGATGCCAACTCATCGATGACGGTTTCGCAGATTCGCGCCATGGTACCATAGGAAACTATCAAAAGGCGG
Organism: Candidatus Zixiibacteriota bacterium; assembly: GCA_029858555.1. Lineage (GTDB taxonomy): Bacteria > Zixibacteria > MSB-5A5 > GN15 > FEB-12 > DAOUUR01. The sequence goes on along the minus strand of JAOUEU010000014.1, from coordinate 1,252 downwards.
TTGTCGGAACTGATCTTGTATTTCTCGAAACGCACCTCATCGCGTTTCATGGTCTCGTATTTCTCGTGCAGAATCCAGCTGTTATCGTCGAGCTTCACAGGATCCAGATAGAGGGAATTGATGATATTGGGATCGCGGCCTTCGGCGCCGGTCAGGGCCCAGTATTTCGAGTCCAGTACCTGCGGGTCACGATCCTTGGCGCCGGTCAGGGCCCAATCCTTGGCGGGCAGTTCCGGCTCTTCATACTTATCGGGGAATTCCACCGCCTCCATCATCTGGCCAATCATGCCGTCACCAATAATCATGACGGGATTGCGGTACTTGTCCGCGAGGTGAAAGGCCAGCATGGTGAGGTCGACCGCCTCCTGGACCGTCGACGGTGCCAGCACCAGCAGATGGTAATCGCCGTGACCGCCAGCTTTGACCGCCTGAAAGTAATCAGACTGTGCGGGGAGAATACCGCCCAGGCCGGGCCCGCCGCGCATGATGTTCACGAACACGGCCGGAAGCTGAGCGCCGGCAATGTACGAAATGGCCTCCTGCATCAGCGAAATCCCCGGGCTCGAGGAACTGGTGAAGACGCGCTTGCCGGTCGAGGCCGCGCCGTAGAGCATATTACCGACAGCCACTTCGCTCTCACCCTGCAGGAAGACACCACCCACCTCCGGCATCCGCCGGGACAGGTACTCGGCCACCTCCGTCTGGGGGGTGATGGGATAGCAGAAGTAGCCGTGCGCGCCCGCTTTCAACGCCGCCTCGGCAATCGCCTCGTTACCTTTCATCAATATTTTTGCCATATATCAGACCTATCCTTCTTCGCGCTCGCTAATAGTGGAACAACTCGAAGGTGGTTCCATTGGTGATAACGTCGATGGCGGCATCGGGGCAGGTGATCGCGCATATCCGGCAGCCGATACACCGTGAGGGTTCGTGAACCCGGGCGTAAAAATAGCCGCGCACCGTTATGTCCTTGGACATGGAGATAATCTGCTGGGGGCAGGCGCGAACGCACAATTCACACCCCTTGCAGTAGTCTTTATCTATCTTGATTCCAGGCATCCTCAGTCCTTCGCTGCACTCGACGTTCTATCTCTCCCACGGCTTAAGCAGGAACCGATCGAGAGTCAGAACGGGTATATCAATTGCTTTTGTATCTATCTTCTGGACAATTTCGTTCAATGCCGATAAAAATACAACCGGTAAATTGAGTTTTCTGCTCACGGCTTGGGCCAGCTGGTAACCTTCCATGACC
>JAOUEU010000188.1 GCA_029858555.1 Candidatus Zixiibacteriota bacterium | reverse complement strand
CCGGAGTTTGCCAATCCGCGCAACGCCGCCGCCGGGTCGCTACGGCAGCTGGATCCGGCCGTCACTGCCTCCCGTCCTCTGATTTTCTATGCCTACGGTGTCACCGCTCCCGACCTCGGGGAGCTTGATTGCCAGAGGGCTGTGGTTCGGTATCTGAAGGAAGAGAAATTTGCACTCAACGCGTTGATTAACACCGGCCGGGGCGTTGACGCCGTCGATGGTTTTTTCCGTCAGCTGGTCGCCGAGCGACCATCCCTGGACTACGAGATCGACGGCATGGTAATTAAGGTCGACCGTTTCGATTACCAGGATCTTCTGGGACAGATATCTCGTGCTCCGCGATGGGCCGTGGCCTGGAAGTTTGCCGCTGAGCAGGCCGAGACAGTTGTCGAAGACATAGACTTCTCTGTCGGCCGTACCGGCATTGTCACACCTGTAGCCAAACTAAAGCCGGTGCGAGTCTCCGGTGTCACCGTGTCGAATGCCACTCTGCACAATGAGGACGAGTTGGAGAGGCTGGACATTCGGATCGGGGATTATGTTGTCGTCCAGCGAGCCGGTGACGTTATCCCCGACGTGGTGGAAGTGAACCTGGGCAGACGTCCCCGCGGACTCAGAAAGCCCAGGTTCCCGGTCAGTTGCCCGTCATGTGGTACTGCCCTCGTGCGCCCGGAAGGCGAATCCGCCCATCGCTGTCTGAACGTCGCCTGCCCCGCTCAGCTTGAGGGGGGCCTGTTCCACTTCGCCTCCAAGGCAGGCTTCGATATTGAGGGCTTGGGCGGCAAGCTTGCCCGACAGCTTATCAAGGAAAAGCTGGTCGCAGACCCGGCCGACCTTTTCTTCCTGACCAAAAACCAGCTTCTCCCGCTGGAACTGATGGCTGACAAAAAAGCCACCAATCTGCTCAAGGCTATTGAGCGCTCCAAAACGGTTGAGTTACCCAGGATTATTTATGCGCTGGGCATAATCGGCGTCGGCGAGGCAGCGGCCATGCTGCTGGCCGAGCACTGCCAGTCATTCACTCGCCTGCAGACCGCCTCCATGGACGACCTGGCGGAAATTCAGGGCATCGGCCCCGCCATCGCCGGAAACATTCACGATTTCTTCAGAAATGACGCCAACCGGCGGATGATTGACAAAATGCGCCAGGCCGGTGTGACCTTCCCCGACTACGTCAGGCGCTCAGGCGGAAAGCTGGTCGGCAAAACCATTGTGATTACCGGTACTCTGTCGATGCCTCGCAACTATTTCAAGAATCTCATCGAGGAAAACGGCGGCAAAGTCAGCGGGGCGGTTTCGGCCAACACCGACTTCCTGCTGTGTGGTGCCGACCCCGGCTCCAAGTACGCTAAGGCGAAGAAGCTCGGAGTCAAGATAATAGCCGAAGACGACCTTGCTGCCCTGCTATGAGGACGTCATCAACCGAGAATATCTCCAACACTCCTGACGCCTACATGAAGCGATTTCTGTGGGCCTCAATCGTTTACCTGATACTTGCCGCCGTCTGCGGGATATTGAGCGTCACGGCCGGCCTCGGAGAGTTTGGAATCTTCGCCCTGTTTCATTTCAACGTGCTCGGGTTTGTTTCGATGCTGGTATTCGGTCTCGGCTATTCCTGGCTTCCCCGTCTCAACTGTTGCCGGCTAAGATACGCCCACTGGGTAGCCGTCCATTTCTGGCTGGGCAATGCGGGCCTCATCGGCCTGGTGGTTTTCCGCGGCCTGTTTATCCTGACCGCTAAGACGCCCTACCTGCTGCTGTCTGCAGGCTCAGCCATAGCGCTGGCGGCTACAATCGTGATGTTTGTGATCAACCTGTGGATGACTCTGACCCCGCCGGACGCCGGCCGCACCTGAACGTAGTGCCCCGGGCGGCTGTCAGGACCTTTCAGTCGGGCCGCCGCTGATGTCGAACGTGGGCATGGCGATCATCGTCACGCAAGGGGCGACGCCGCACTCACGCTTCTGCGACGTAAAAAAAGGCGGCAGATGCCGCCTTGATCGTCACGGCGTCGGGAGCTTTTTCTCCAGGGCCTCGACGGCTTTGGTCAACTTATCGATTTTCTTTTCCAGCTTCTCCAGGTCGGCCTGTTTAACCAGCTTCAAATCCCTGACTGCCTTTGTCACCGATTGGTGAACCTTGCCGGTCTCCTTGACAACCTTGTCCCTGAGGGCCGCGGTCGATTTCTCCGCCTTATCCACCAGTTCCATGATCGCCTTTTTGCGGTCGGATTTCGCCAGCTCCCCTTTTTTGATCAGTTCATCAACGATCTTTTCGGCCTTATCCTTGGTGACGTGAAAGGCCCCGATTGAGGCCAGCACTGTGTCCTTCAGAATAGACATCGACTTCTCACCTCCTATTGAAATCATTTCTTTGAACAATTCTTTCGATTCCTGGATATCTCCCCAGGAGCGGACCTCGTGAAGGAGCACCCGCCCCAGCACCTGCATGGTGATGTCCTTGCGGGTGGCCGTGTCAACAACCTTCACGTCCACGCCGCTTTTCACTATTCCGGCCAGTTCCGCCTGCGTAATGGTGGCGCTGGTCTCGGTGTCATACAGGCGCCGATTCCTATACCTCTTGATAACTCTCATACTGACCACTATAATTATAGTGCACCGCACAATAATGTCAAGAAAAAAAAGACGTCGGATGACGTCTAATCAGTGCTTGCCGGTCGACATCAGCACGATATTCACAATCTCCAGCAGTCTTTCACACGAGAACGGTTTCTTGATGAACATATCCCCGCCCGACTTGAAGGATCGGCCCATATCATCATTGCGATCCTTACCGGTCAGGAAGATAATGGGCACCGTGGTGAACTCCGGGTCCCTTTTGAGTTCCTGACAGATGTCGTAGCCATCGACACCCGGCATCATTATGTCGAGGAGAATGACATCCGGTTTGATGGCCCGGGCTTTCTCAATAGCTTTGTTTGAGGAGTTCTCGACCGTTACCTTATAACCGGCCTCTGAAAGGAACGTTTCGACGATTTCGGTGATTTCCGGCTCATCGTCGACGACGAGAACCTTTGCGGTGCTGATATTGATTTTATATGACATATTTGAGCTTCTTAACCGACCTTCCAAGCAGTGATTATCATTATATTATAACTTCGGCCTTTTCGACCTCAGACTTTACCCGAAAATCGCCCTCATGCCGACCGCGTTGTCGATGCCCCGTCGACAGGCGCCTAACTCTTTGACCGGCAAAAGACTGACAGTCAATGCCAAGCGGGGTCGACCATGACCTTCCAAACCTGATTTTAATTGCAAACGCCGGAGCAAAGACCTATCGTGAAAATTATGGCCGACAAGGAAGAAATCCGCTACGTCGTACGTAACCGCAAGGCTCGCCACGATTACGAAATAAAAAGCAGTCTGGAAGTCGGTATTGAGCTACAAGGCAGCGAGGTAAAATCGATCCGCGAGGGCAAGGTGAACCTCTCCGATGCCTACGCCACGGTCGAAAATGGTGAGGTCATTCTGAAGAACCTGCACATAAGCGCCTACAAGATGGCCCGTGAGAATCACGACCCCCTGCGGCCGCGCCGGCTCCTTTTACACAAGCGGGAAATACGCAAAATGACCATCCAGACCGAGCAGCGGGGCATGACCCTGGTTCCCCTGTCCGTTTACTTCAGGGGCAGAAATGTTAAAATAGAACTGGCGGTAGCGGTCGGACGTAAAAAGTATGACAAACGCCAGGCCATTGCCCGCCAGGAGGCAAGCCGGCGAATTAAAAAGGCTCTCAAAAGGGATTTGTGACCCGACCAGCTTATGTTGAGAATCGTCCGCACTGCCGTTGTTTGTATGCTGATGGTCGCCGTATTTCGCCCGGCGGCGAGGGCTAAATCCATCACCGTCACCGTCTCGGGCGCCACTGAAAAAATCGACGCTTTCGACGAGAAAAACGTCACCTATTTCTCTTTGTCCGGTCTGGTGGATATTATGGGCGGCGTGCTTGATTGGAAAATGATCGGGCATACCGTCACCTTTGCCGATGACACATCCCGGTTCGAATTTGTCATCAACTCGCCTTTTTTTAATCTTAACGATTCGACATATAACCTTACGTATCCTGCCGTTTATAATGATGGCCAGCTATACCTGCCGGCCGTCAGCTTCATCCCCTTCCTTGACCGCGTTCTGACACAGAAAATCACCTGGCTTCAGGATCGAGCAACCATCAGGGTCGACTCCGAGTACTTCAATGTTGTCGATTTCGGTGTCGCTCAGAAGGCCAACGGTCTGTTGGTGGAGATATTCCTTACCCAGGCCCTGGCTTACGATATTTTTGTCACGGAGGGCAACTGGGTTAATGTTTCCATACGCGACGGTAAAATCAACAGCCCCCGGATCCTGTCTCGGCGAGACTCTCGCTTCATGTACACAATGAAGGCTCATCAGGTCGAAGGCGCCGGGCAGATCTCGTTTCGCCTGAAAAGGAACGTCGAGAAGTGGCGCCACAACCTGGCGGATGATCCACCCCGGATTCAGATCTCCATCGCCGATTTAGATTTCGAACTGGACACCAGCACCACCGGCCGCCCCCTGGGGCCGGATAACAGAATCGACGTGATTGTTATCGATCCCGGCCACGGCGGCGGCGACTATGGCGCCATCGGCCCAAACGGTGCGCGCGAGAAAGACGTCGCGCTGGACATTGCGAAGGAGTTGGCCAAGCTTATCCGGAAGGACAAGCAGTTCAAGGTCATTATGACCCGTGACCGCGACAAAGCCCTCACCCTGGATCAGCGAGCGGATATCGCTAACAACGCCGGGGCCGACCTGTTCATCTCCTTGCACGCCAACGCCTCTGTCAAACGAAATGTTCGTGGGTGGAATGTCTTTTTTCTTGCTGAAGCCAAGAACGACTCCGCCCGTGCCGTCGCCCAACTCGAAAACAGTGTCTTCTTTCGCGAAAATGACGCTTTCAGGGCCCACCAGGAAGGACAGGAATACGGCGGCGCCAATGACCCCATCCTATCTATAATAAATGAGATGATCATGACCGAATTCCAGGCTGAATCGCACGACTTTGCCATGATGGTGGACCGCGAGTTTCGCCGCCAGCTGGATATTCCGGCTCGCGGCGTCGACCAGGCCGGGTTCTTTGTCCTCAACATGGTCTTCACGCCTTCGGTGCTGATTGAGTCCGGATTCGTTTCCAACAAGCAGGAAGAAAAACTGCTCAAATCGAATAAGTATCACAAGAAAGTAGCCGAGGCGATTTACCAGGCCCTGAAAAGATTCAAAGCCAAGTATGAAGGATAGCAGTTTCGATGAATGAAAGCCGCAATGTTGTCGTGGAGGCGCCGATAGGCGTATTTGACTCGGGCGTCGGCGGTCTGACCGTCGCCCGCGAGCTGTTTGAGATACTGCCGTACGAAGACGTCGTGTATTTCGGAGATGTCGGGCGCACTCCCTACGGAGGCCGCTCCAAGGATATCATTATCCAGTTCACGCAGCAGGACATGGCCTTCATGCTGGAGCAGAAAGTCAAATTCGTTATTTGCGCCTGCAATTCAGCTTCGTCGGTGGCCCTCGAGGAAATCAAGAACGACTACGATATCGATATGATCGGCGTCATCGAGCCGGGCGCCGCCGCGGCCGTGAAGAAGACCCGTAACAACCGCATCGGCGTTATCGGCACCCAGGCGACGGTAAGCTCAAATGCCTACGCCAAGATTATCCACGATGTCAATCCCGACATCAAGGTCTTCTCGCTGGCCTGTCCTCTCTTCGTGCCGCTGGCTGAAGAGGGCTACGTCGAGAAAAAAGCGACCTATATGATTGCCCGCGACTACCTGAAGACGATGCAGGATGTCGAGGTCGACACGCTCATCCTGGGCTGTACGCACTACCCGTTGCTCAAGCACGTCATATCCATAGTTATGGGCGATGAAGTAACGCTCATCGACAGCGGCGAAGAAACCGCCAGGGTGGCCCTGAGAAAACTCGCCGACGACAACCTTCTCAACCCGGCCTCGTCTCAACGCCCGGCCCGGGAGGGGGAGCGCAGGTTTTATGTCTCGGACGTACCGGAAAAATTCTCCCAGGTAGCTACTCGTTTTCTCGGCAAACCCGTCGACAATATCACCCGGGTGGATATAAGTAAGTATTAGACATGACATACTCACCCAGGTACATGAGAGAAGTCTCCCAGGTTCTTGAAACCTCTGAACAGCAAATACGCGATGTCGGCAGCCAGCAAGACCCAGAAGATACCGACACGGTCTGTCGACATATTCTCATCTCACTGTACTCAATAATCCGAAGTCTTTACACTCTTATGGAGCAACGAGAGTACCTTTCCACAGGTATTCTCATGCGCAGTCTCACCGAGTACTTTATAGATGCATTGTTTATTAAATGCCAAGATAATAGAAAATACAACAGCCAATTCGTCAAATACCCCATAC